>NZ_JBHJTL010000020.1:0-94606 GCF_042264065.1 Streptomyces sp. NPDC056222
GCACCGGGCTCGGCCGGGCCATCGCGCTCGCCTTCGCCGCCGAGGGCGCGAAGGTCGTGGGGGGGGGGCGCCGCACCGCGGCCCCCCCCGACAAGGGGGGCCCGGTAGGGGGCGCCCGCGGCCCCCCCGCCCCCCCCCGGGGCCGGGGCGGCCCCACGGCAGCCCTGCGCGGGCACCGGTCCATTCGCTCGCGCAGGGTCGGCATCCCCTTGGCCCGAATCTCCGAGTCAGCGGGTGTCGCCCTCCCAGTCCCAGTGCACGGCGTCGCCCTCGCGCGGCCCGTAGCGGGCGTGGCCGCCCGGGCCGTAGGAGCCGATCTCCGTGGCCAGGGCGGCCCCCTCCTCGAGCTGTCGCGTGGTCCATCCGGTGACGTCGAGCAGGAGGCCGTCCAGGGGGCCCGCCACCAGCTCGCGGTAGACGTGCCCGGGTCGGGGGCCGGGATCGGGATCGTCATGGTCGGCGCCGTAGACACGGCCTCTCATCAGCTCGTCCATACCCGGCAGCATCGCACCCGGCACTGACACTCGCCCGGTCACGCGGGTGCGGTCAGGCCGCAGGGGCGATGTTCTGGTTGGAGCGGAAGACGTTGCCGGGGTCGTACTCCGTCTTGAGGAGGCGCAGCCGGCGGAGCTTGTCGGCCCCGTACGCCTGCTCGACGCGCGCCTCTCCCTCATCCATGAGGAAGTTGACGTAGACACCGGCGTGGTACGGCTCCAGAGCCGACCACCATGAGCGCGCCCAGGCGCGCTCCACGTCGAAGCCCTCGGCATCGACGCAGTTGCCGTTGACGTTGAAGGTGTGGCCCACGCTCCGCCCGCTGCACGCGGTCTCGTCCTCACCCACGCGTGCGACCGCACCACCCAGGTGGAAGATGTTGCACGTCGAGAGCGGGGACGTGATCTGCAGGGCGTGGGCCGCGCTGATGCCGATGACCTCGTCGTCGAGCCGCTCGATGTCGCACGAGCGGACGTAGTACCACCAGCCGGGGCGGAACGACGGGTCGAACATGGACTGGTGCTGCAGGAAGGGCTTGGGCGCGCACAGGTCGAGCAGCGGCGTCCCGAACTTCCGCAGTGGACGAAGAACCTTCTCGCCCGTCTCGATGTCCCCGGCGTAGCAGCTGATCACCGCGATGACGGGTCTGCCGTGCAGTTCGGGCGGGATCGAGGGGAGGGGCGGGGCCTTGCGGTGGACGACGATGGTGGTCAGCTCGTCGGGGACGTCGGTGATCCAGTCGCGGTAGAAGGCGAGCACGTGCGGTGCCTCTTCCAGCGGCCACAGGATCGGTCCGGCGAGGACCGTGGGGCCCACGGGGTTGAGCCGGAACTCGAACTCGGTGACGACTCCGAAGTTGGTGCCCGCGCCGCGCAGGCCCCAGAAGAGTTCGGGCTCGTGGCTCTCACTCGCCGTGACGAAGCTGCCGTCGGCGGTGACCATGTCGGCGGAGAGCAGCTGGTCGACGGTGAGCCCGTACTTGCGCATCAGCCAGCCGATCCCGCCACCGAGGGTGAGCCCGGCGAGTCCGGTGTGCGTCACGATCCCGGCGGGGACGGCCATCCCGAAGTGCTGTGTCTCGCGGTCCAGGGCCCCGAGCAGGACTCCGGCCTGGGCCCTGACCGTGCGGTTCACCGGATCGACGCGGATGCCGTTCATGGCCGACAGATCGATGACGATTCCGCCGTCGCACAGCGACTGGCCGGGGAAGCTGTGGCCCCCGCTCCTTACCGCGACCGGCAGACCGCTGCGCGTCGCGCTCGCCAGCGCGGCGGCGACGTCGGCGACACCCGTGCAGTACGCGATGAGGGCGGGGAACTTGCTGATGGACCCGTTCCAGATGCGCCGGGCCTCGTCGTACACGGGCTCGTCGGAGCGGACGAGCCTGCCGGAGAAGGATCGCTCCAGCTCCTGGAAGGCTGCCTCGTCCACGCGCGCCGCTGCGGGGGCTGCGCCCATCGTCACTCCTCGGCCGATCGGCCCCTACTGTCAGGCTCCCACCGGCTGGGACCCGGTGCCAGCCCGGGCCGGACGCTCCCGCAGGAGCAGGACGCCCGTCAGCGCGACCAGGGCGGTGGTGAGCCCGTGGATGCCGTAGGCGGTCGACGCCGGGCCACCGTGGTGCGGCGGCGATCGCCGCGCCGGCGTCGCTCGAGCTCCGGACGTTCCGTCGACGGCGCCTTGGAGCCGTTCAGGCGCCGACGGTTCCGTCGACGCCCTCGCGCAGGAAGTCCGCGTGCCCGTTGTGGCGGCCGTACTCGAGCAGGACGTGCACCATCACCATCCGCAGGGACACGTCCTCGCCCCAGCGCGGCTGGTGTCCGGTGAGGTCCAGGGACGCGGCCTCGAGCTCGATCCGGCGGGAGTTCTCGACCTCGGTCTCCCAGGCGGCGAAGGCCTCGGCGCGGGTCGACCGGCTCGCGTCGTAGGCAGCCTGGAAGTCGATCGTGTCCGACCAGACCATCGGCGCCTCGCCGTCCTCGAAGACCCGGCGGAACCAGGCGCGTTCCACCTCGGCCATGTGCCGGACGAGGCCGAGCAGCGACAGCGTGGACGGCGGCATCGACTTCTCCCGCAGCTGCTCGTCGCCGAGCCCCTCGCACTTCATGGCGAGCGTCGCGCGCTGGTGGTCGAGGAAGGCGCGGAGGGTTTCGCGTTCGCTGCCGGCGTGCGGCGGTCCGATGCGGTGGTCGGTGGTCACTGGCGTTGCTCCTCGTCACGATCCGGTGCGGGTACCGAACCTAGTGACGCGTGGCCCGCGCCTCCACCGACTTACGCCCGGGCCGGCGCTCACTCGTCGGGCGGGCGCCGCTCCGCCGTCAGGGAGGCGACGAGAATCCCGGCCAGGACCGCCCACACCGCGACCTCGGCGCCCCCGACGGTCGCCCAGCCCACGGCGCCGAGCGCCAGCGCCGCCCCCAGCCCGGCGCCCAGCGCCCGCCGGTCGGTGGCGAAGGCAAAGGCGCGACGGCCCGCACCGGGCGTACGCATCTCCAGCACCGCGGCGCGGCAGACCAGCGCCGCGGCGGCGACCACCGCGGTCAGCACGGACGGCTCCATGGCACCTGCCTCTCGCCGTCCATGCTCGCGCAACCCGGTCGGGCGCGCACCGGGCGCGACGTCGAGTCGTGCGGCTCAGCCGGCGAGGAAGTCCTCGATCGCCGCGGCCAGCGCCTGCGGGGTCTCCTCCGGGGCGTAGTGCCCCGCCTCCGCGAGGACCTCCAGGCGGGCGTTCGGGTACCACCGGAGCCAGCCGGCCGCCATCGCCTCGGCGCCCAGCGCCGGATCGTGGGCGCCGACGACCAGCAGGACCGGGGCCGGGTTGTCCTTGACGCGGTGGTGGAAGTCGGTGCGGGACCAGGAGTCGAGATAGGCGCGGAACGCTCTGGCCGAGGAACGTTCCACCGAACGCTTCACGAGCGGGTCCAGCCAGGCGGCGTCGTACCGGCCACCTGTGGTGGTGTCGATGATGACCCGTCGGTGGGCGGCGTCCTCCGCGGCCCCGGCGAACAGGTCCCAGCTCTCCCCGTCGAGCGGGAAACCGGCGGCGGACACCGGCGAGATGCCGATGAGGGAGCGGACCCGCGTGGGCGCGTCGAGCAGCATCAACTGGGCCGCCTTGCCACCCATCGAGTGGCCGATCACGCTGAAGGAGTCCCAGCCCAGGTCGTCGGCGACGGCCAGCGCGTCCGCGGCGACCTCGTCCATGGTGAACGCGCCCTCGATGTCGATCGCCTCGCCGTAGCCGCGGCAGTCGAGGAACGCGTACGTTCCGGTGTCGCCGTTCAGATGGCCGCGCAGCGCGTCGAAGCTGGTGCGGTCGCCGAACCAGTTGTGCAGCACGAGGGCCCGCCGGGGCCCGCTTCCCTCGATGTCGTACGGAAGAACCTGGCCCGTCATCACGCCCCCTGGTCACGAGGTGGTGCCGTCGCGTCGTCGCGATCGCGCCGGTGCCGACGATCGAGTGTCGCGACCCGCGGCGGCCGGGTCAACGGTCCCGACCGGGGCGCACCGCGGCACACGGGGTTGACCGGGTGTGTCCGGGCCGGTGCGTGGCGCAACCGCTCCGAGATGCGATCCGCCAGGGCCCGGGAGCATGCTGACTGTGTGACGTCGCACGGCGTGGCCGGCCCTGCCCCGTCGGCCGGGACCGGGTACGTTCCCCGGAGCGCGGACGACGGGCAGCTGCTCGACGCCCTGCCTCTGGTCCTGGCCGAGGGCGCGCTCCGGACGATCGAGGCGGTCGGCGGTTACGCGGGCGGGGTCTATCTGCGGTCCGGAACACCGGACCTGCTCCGCATGGCGGTCCTCGCCGGGCTCCCCGGCCCGCTGTTCCGGCCCTGGTGGCGGATGCATGTGAACCGTCCTTTCCCGGTGGCGGAGGCCCACCGCTCCGGCCAGCCGGTCCACCTCGCCGACGTCGAGGAGGCCATGCGGCAGTTTCCCCAACTCGTGGCGAGCCTTCCCTTCCCCTTCGGATCCTTGTACGCGCCGGTTGTCAGCGGCCGGGAACGCTTCGGGGTGCTCGTGGTCCTGCGTGCGCCGAGCCCGGGCGTCCCGGTGAACACCCGGGACCGGATGCGGCTGGCGCGGGAGGCGCGCCGGCTCGGGGATGCCCTCGCGGATCTCTCCGACACCGGCGTCCTCGTCGAATGGCCCGGTGAGCCGGTGTGCGTCCAACTTCCCTCGGGCGGCACGAAGCCGGTCCGGATCGGCTATTTCGACTGGGATCTGACCACCGGAACCGTCACCGCCGACGCCGGGCTGCGGGCCATCATCGGCGAGGACGACAGCGACGCGTTCCCCGGGACCATGGAGGCGCTGACCGCGCGCCTCGCACCGGAGGACAGCGCCGCGCTGTGGACCATGGCCCGCCGCGCGGCCGAGTCGGGTGCCCAGGTGGCGCGCCGGATACGGCTCAAGGGCCCCGACGGCGGGCTCCATCTCCTGGAGATCTCAGCCCGCGCGGCGGGCGACCGCCCGGGGCGGCTCAAGGGCTCCCTGGTCGACCTCGGCACCGGCCTCGTCGGCTCCGACGCCACCGACCGGCTGCCACGGGCCATTCTCGCGATCGACCGCCTCGGCCGGATCACGTACGTGAACCACCTCACCGAGGCTCTTCTCGGCATCCCGCGTGCCTCACTCGCCGGGCTGACCTTGTGGGAGGCGCTGCCCTGGTTCGGGAATCCCGCGTACGAGGAACATCTGCGCGCCGCGCTGCTCTCCGAGGAGCCGGTGCACTTCCTGGCCCATACCCCCGAAGGGGAGTGGCTGTCGGTCTCGCTGTACCCCGGCCACGACGGCGTCACCATGGTGCTGCTCCCCGAGAGCGACCCCGCCTACACGCCCGGCTCCGTCGCCCACCCGGACACCGGTCTCGGCTCGCCGGCGGACCGGGCGTCGGCTCTGTACCGACCGGTGGCACTCGCCATCGCCCTGACCGAGGCGGTGACGGCGCGCCAGGTGTCGGCCGTCGTCACCGACGAGCTGCTGCCGGCGTTCGGCGGCCGACAGCTGGCGATCTACCTGCTGAGCGACCGTCATCTCTATCTGGCGTGGGAGACCGGGTTTCCGCCGGGGTTCCTGGAGCCGTTCGACGGTGTCGGGCTCGACGCCCATCTGCCGGGTGTCGAGTCGCTCACGACCGGCCGGCCGCTGTTCTTCGAGTCGATCGAGCAGATGAGCCGGGCCTATCCGGATCTCCCTCTGGACGCGCTCTCGGGTGCCCGGGCCTTTCTGCCGCTGATCGCGTCGGGCCGGCCCGTCGGTTCGTGCATCCTCGGCTTCGACCGGCCGCGCGGCTTCAGCCCGGAGGAGCGCACGGTGCTCACCGCCCTCGCCGGGCTGATCGCGCAGGCGTTGGAGCGGGCCCGGCGGTACGACAGCGAATCCGCCCTCGCCCGCGGGTTGCAGGACGCGCTGCTTCCCGCCCGGCTGCCGGTTCGCGAGCAGGTCGACACGGTGGCGCGTTATCTGCCCGGTACGCAGGGCATGGAGGTGGGCGGCGACTGGTACGACGTGCTCGAGACGGGGGAGGGGCTGCTGGCGCTGGTGGTCGGCGACGTCCAGGGCCACGGCGTCGCCGCCGCGGCCACGATGGGGCAACTGCGCAGCGCGGTCCGGGCCTTCGCGCTCGGCGGTCATCCGCCGCAGCAGGTGATGCAGGGCACCAACCGGCTGCTGATCGACCTCGATCCGGGACAGTTCGCGAGCTGTTGCTATGTCGTCCTCGATCCGGCGACCGGCGCCACGCAGGCCGTCCGGGCCGGGCATCCGCAGCCGCTGCTGCGGCGGCCCGACGGCACGGCGGAGGTGCTGGAGCTGCCGGGCGGGCTGGTCCTGGGAATCGACGGCGACGCCACCTACCCGGTCACCGAGCTGCAGCTGGAGCGCGGGGCGGTCCTCGCGCTGTACACGGACGGCCTGGTGGAGCGTCCGGGCACCGATATCGACGAAGGGGTCGAGTGGCTGCGCCGCACGTTCTCCGTGACCGGGTCGATTCCGCTCACGGAGACCGCGGACCGGCTGATCCGCGACGCCCGTCAGGCCACCGACCGGCCCGACGACATCGCCCTGCTCCTCGCCGCCCGCTGGGCCCATCCCCACCCCTAGGAAGCGCCTAGCGGCGGCGGTAGCTGTCTGTCTGCGTCGGCGGCGCGTTGTGCGCCGAGAAGGACGAGAACGACGTGCGGTCGTCGCGCGCCTGGTGGCGCCGCGCCTGCTCGATGAGAAGGCCGTCGGCGTTCTCGGTGCGGCCGCTGCCCCGGCGCATCAGCTTCACGATGAGCAGCACGGCGACCGCGCCCAGCACACCGAAGAAAACAAGAACCGTGGTCATGACGGGCTCCCCCCACGTCGTCGAGCCGTCGTCCACCCGGGCGCCGGCGTCCCCAACAGGGTAGCCCGGAAATGATCACGGCGGAACGGCTGGGAAGCGGACCCGTGTCCTCACCCGGTCGGCCCCGCGGCGCTGGTCGGCCGGGCCGGTCCCGGCGAGGCTGGGCCCATCAGCAGGCAGCCCGAGGAGGAACAGTGCAGCAGGACAAGCAGCCGGAGTACGGCCCGGTGGTCTTCCGCGACCGCTCCGCCGGGTTCGCCTTCCTGACCCGGTCCACGGCGACCAGCGAGGAGACCATCGAGTGGGACGACGGCCACACCTACCCGGTGGTCGACGTCGAGATCTCCTCCGAGAGCCACCCGTTCTACACGGGCAAGGCGCGCACGGTGGACTCGGAGGGCCGTATCGCGAAGTTCGAGCGCCGCTTCGGCGAGGGCGGCGAGGAGTCCTGATCCGGCGGTGTCCGTGCCGCCCCGTAGGGTGACGGCGTCGGTTCGAGGCAGGACGGTACGGGGGTCGGCCATGCGGGAGTTGTTCCTGACGGACGTGCGGGCGCACATCAGGTGGATCGAGTTGCCCGGGGAGGGGCCCCTGCGGGTCTTCCTGCACGGCCTCGGGTGCACGGGCGCGTCCGACTTCGCCCACATCGCGACGCATCCGGCGCTGGGCGGCGGCCCCGCGCTCCTCGTCGACCTGCTCGGCTTCGGACTGAGCGACCGTCCCCGGGACTTCGGATACGGCATGCCGGCGCAGGCCGCCGCCGTGGCGCGGATCCTGGAGCACCGCGGGGCGGCGGGCGTGGAGTTGATCGGACACTCGATGGGCGGGGCGGTCGCCGTCCGGCTGACGGCCGCCCGGCCCGATCTGATCGCCCGGCTCGTGGTGGCGGAGCCGAACCTGTACCCCGGCGGCGGCGCGTTCAGCACACCGGTCGCCGCCCAGGACGAGGAGTCCTTCGTCCGGGACGGCTTCGGGCGGATGCTGGCCTCCGTCGACCGGCCCGACTACGCGGCGCGGCTGCGGCTCGCCGATCCGCTCGCGGTGCACCGGAGCGCCGTCGCGCTGGTGGAGGGGGCCTCGCCCTCGGAGGGCGAGCTGTTGGCCGGGCTCGACCGGCCGCGCGCGTTCCTGGTCGGCGAGTACAGCCTCCCGGACGCCGACACCGAGCGGATGCGCGCGGTCGGTGTCCCGGTGTTCGAGGTCCCGAAGGCCGGGCACAATTTGATGCTCGACAACGCGGACGGGTTCGCGGAGGCGCTGGCGCGGGCCCTGGTGGTCGAGCGCCGCTGACCCTCCGCGAACCCGGCTCTCACCTCAACGGACCGAAGAAGGCGCGCAGTTCGGCGGCGACCTGCTCGGGTTCCTCATGGGCCATGAAGTGGCCGCCACGGCGCGGGGTGCTCCAGTGCCGCAGATCGTGGAAGGTGCGCTCGGCGAGGCTCCGGGGGAAGTCCGCGTAGGCCGGTTCATGGCTGAGGGTGACCGCGGCGGGAACCTCGACCGGCGGGACCGCCCGGTTGTGGTGGTAGTCGTAGTACTGCCGGAACGACGAACCGATGGTGCCGGTGGCCCAGTAGAGGGTGGCGACCGTCAGCAGGGTGTCCCTGTCCCAGCGGGACTCGAGGTCGCCTGCGCAGTCGCTCCAGTCGCGGTACTTGTCGGCGATCCAGGCGAGGAGTCCTGCCGGTGAGTCCCGTAGGGCGGCGGCGATGGTGTCGGGCCGGCTGCACATGATCTCGCTGTAGCCCTGGTCTCCTTCGTCGTAGGCGGCGAGGGCGTCGAGGTAGGTGCGTTCCTCGGGCGTGGGCGGTTGCGCCTCGAAGTCGCCGGTGACGACGGCCGAGGTGATGTGGACTCCGGTGACCTCGGCGGGGTACAGGGCGCCGAGCCACTGCGTCACGCCTCCGCCGATGTCCCCGCCGAAGGCGCCGAAGCGCGCGTACCCGAGGTTCCGGGTCATCAGCGTGTGCCAGGTCTCGGCGACTCCGCGGCGGGTGAACGGACCGGCCGGCAGGGCCGACCAGAGGAAGCCGGGCAGCGAGGGGACGACGACGTCGAAGGCGTCGGCGGGGTCGCCGCCGTGGGCGGCCGGATCGGCGAGCAGGTCGGCCACACGCAGCATCTCCACGAAGCTGCTCGGCCAGCCGTGGGAGAGGATCAGCGGCAGCGGCTCCGGGCCGCCCTCGGTGCGGCGGGCGCGCAGATGGACGTAGTGCACCGGTTGCCCCGCCACCTGGGCGAGATGGTGCGGATAGGTGTTGAGAACCGTCTCCGCCTTCGCCCAGTCGAAGCCGTCCGCCCAGTAGGAGACGAGTTCGCGCAGATGTCCGGGATCGGCGCCGGCCGCCCAGTACGTGGAGTCGGACGGTTCGGTGAAGAGGGTGCGGTTCAGACGGTGCCGCAGGTCGTGCAGGACGTCGTCGGACACGGAGATCCGGAAAGGTGTGACGCTCATGGTTCCTTCGCTCAGGAGTGCTCGGCCGGCGGGCGCTCCCGGTGCGGGTCAGACAGACGCGACGAGGAGGGCCCGTTCACAGTGCGGGGTGTCGTACATGCGGGCTCACCTCCTGGTTCGGCGTGTCCTCCGACCGTAGCGGCAGCGCCGGAGCGGCGCATCCCGATAAACGACGTCCGGCCGTCCCCGCGAGATGGTGCGCGGTGACGGCCGGACGAAAGGTCCCCTCACGGGGGTGGTACATGAACCGGTACTGGTCAGGCCTCGACGACGCCGGACGCGGCGACGGCGATCTTGGCGCTGGTCGCGCCGGAGCGGGAGCCGAGGGACTCGATCTTCCGGACCAGGTCCTGACCCTCGACGACCTCGCCGAAGACGACGTGCTTGCCGTCGAGCCAGTCGGTCACGATGGTGGTGATGAAGAACTGGGAGCCGTTGGTGTTGCGGCCCGCGTTCGCCATCGACAGCAGGAACGGCCGGTCGTGCTTCAGGGTGAAGTTCTCGTCCGCGAACTTCTCGCCGTAGATGCTCTTGCCACCGGTGCCGTTGCCGTTGGTGAAGTCGCCGCCCTGGAGCATGAAGTCCGGGATGACGCGGTGGAACGGCGAGCCGGCGTAACCGAAGCCGTGCTCGCCGGTGGCGAGCTCACGGAAGTTCTTGGCCGTCTTCGGGACGACGTCGTCGAACAGCGTGAAGACGATCCGGCCCGCGGGCTCGTCGTTGATCGTGATGTCGAAGTAAACGTTGTTGCTCATGGGGACATCCTGTCATTCCCGCTCACGCTACGCGCGCACGGGCTGCCCATCGGAGGGTCACGGCTGTCCCCCGGCGCCGGAGGGCAGGTGAACGCCGTCGTCCACGAGCGGGGTGGCGTCCTCCAGGAGAGGGGCGACCGGACTGTCGGTCTGCAGGAGACCGGTGACACCGGTCGCGCCGTGGTCGGCCGCGGAGGCGTGCGGCGGCGGGGTGACCAGGGCCGTGACGACACCGGCGGCGAGGGAGGCGATGGCGAGCATGCTGCGCTTCTTCATGCCCGGGTCAACTGTCGAGCGGCCCAGGGGTTACGGCCTGCGTCCCAGGCGGAACAGAACGCGACGTTCAATTCACCCTGATTCCCCATAAAACATCTGCAACCGTATGGTTGTGGTGGATGTCTTTCCCAGTGACACCACTGTCCCCGTAGCAGCAGGAATTGGGGGACGTCATGCTTAACCGTCAGAGCCTCGCGGCCGTCGCCGCCGGCATTCTTCTGGCCGCCGGGATCGGTGCCACGATCCCCGCCGGCGCCTCCACGGATCGGTCCCGGGCGACGACACCGCCCTCGACCTCCCTGGTGGTCAACGCCCGCTGGGGCGGGCACCCCTCCTTCGACCGGCTCGTCTTCGACGTCCGGGGCGCGATGCCCCCGGTCACCGTGACCCCGGTCGGCGCATTGCACTACGACGGCTCGGGCGAGCGGGTTCCGCTCAAGGGGAAGTACTTCCTGGAGATCCGGTTCTCCCCCGCCGCCGCGCACGACGAGTCCGGCCGGTCCGTCTACCAGGGCCCCCGGCTCCTGAAGATCTCCTTGCCCATGCTCAAGGGCGTCGCCCTGACCGGCGACTTCGAGGGTGTGGTGACCATCGGGGCGGCCTTCGACACCAAGCCCACCTACAAGACCTTCACGCTCCACTCCCCCGAGCGCTTCGTGCTCGACATCAACCACCCGGTCGGCTGCCGGGCCTGAAGGAAGGCGCGTGGCGGGGCCGTCATATGACGTGCCCCGCCGCGCTGCTCAGAGGTCGGCGCACGTCTCCACGTACACGGTCCTGCCGGAACGGCGGGCGCGATCGATCTCGACGAGCCGGGCGAAGCTCGCGGACGTCATCTCCCGCCGCCACTCGGCCAGGGTGCCCAGGCGGAACTCGCTGTGCTCGTCGGGGTCGAGGACGACGCCGGCCAGCTGCTCGTCCGTCAGGACGCCTCCGTCGAAGATGAATCCGATGTGGTTGGCCGGCCACTCCTCGCCGCGGTCCGACACGAAGTGGGTGCCGAGGAGCCGCGGCTCGCCCTCGAAGACGATTCCGGTCTCCTCGTGGCACTCGCGTACGGCGGTCTCCCACGGGGTCTCGCCCGGGTCCATGTTGCCGCCCGGCCACTGCCACAGCTCGGTGCGGTAGGTGGCGCGCAACTGGAACGGCCGGCCGCCGGTGTCGGTGAAGTACAGGCAGGCGTACGCCGTCGCCCTCGGCAGCGTCGCGACGTACTCGGCGGGCGGCAGCCAGGTGTTCGCCATGGGGCAGCTCTCTTTCGACGGGCGGATGGATCATGTCCATCCAACCGGCCGCGAGCGCCCGATTCCGGTGAGCCGCGAGTGCGTCACCGGATGGTGTGATCACGGAGTCACGAGGCCTGCCTCGTACGCGATGATGACGAGCTGGACCCGGTCGCGGGCGTCGAGTTTGGCGAGCAGTCGGGTCACGTAGGTCTTGGCGGTGGCGATGCTGATGACGAGCTGTTCGGCGATCTCGCTGTTGGACAGTCCGCCGCCGATGAGGGTCAGGACCTCTCGTTCCCGCTCGGTGATGGAGTCCAGTGCGCGCCGTCGCGGCGGCCCGGACGCGGGGCGGCCCGCGAACTCCTCGATGAGACGGCGGGTCACGCTCGGCGCTATGAGGGCATCCCCGGCGGCGACGACGCGGATCGCGGCGAGGATGTCGTCCAGGCCCATGTCCTTCACGAGGAAGCCGCTCGCCCCGGCGCGCAGCGCACCGTGGACGTAGTCGTCGTCGTCGAACGTCGTGAGGACGAGGACGCGCGTGGATGCCTGGTCCGCCATGATCCTGCGGGTGGCCTCGACGCCGTCCATCCCGGGCATACGGAGGTCCATCACGATCACGTCGGGGCGGAGGGTCTCGGCGAGCTCGACCGCCTCCGCTCCGTCGCTGGCCTCCCCCACGACGTCGAGGTCGGGCGCCTCGGCGATGACCATCCGCAGAGCGGTGCGGACGAGGGGCTGGTCGTCGGTGAGGACGACACGAACGACGCCTTCGGCGGGGGCGGTCATCGGACTCCTGTCGGTACGGGGAGACGGGCGGTGACCCGGAAGCCGCCTTCCGGGCGTGGTGCGGCGGAGAACTCGCCGTGGAGCAGGGCGACGCGCTCGCGCATGCCGACGAGACCGAACCCCGGCCCTGCGCCGGGGTCCTCGCCCCGTCCGTCGTCGACGACCTCGATGAGCAGCTCGTCCTCCTGGGAGTCGACGGTCACCCGGCAGCGGTCGGCGGCCGCGTGGCGCACCACGTTGGTGACGGACTCCTGGATGATGCGGAACGCCGAGAGGTCGATGTCCGGGGGCAGCGGGCGCCGTTCGCCGCGCCACCGCACGTCCACCCGGACGCCGGCGGCCGTGGTGGTGGCGGCGAGCGCCTCGACGTCGGCGAGTCCGGCGGTGGGCTTCAGCCCGGAACCATCGGGCTGTTCGTGCTCGCGCAGGGCCCCGAGCATCCGCCGGAGGCCGGACAGTGTCTCCCGTCCGGCGTTCTCCACGGCGATCATCGCCTCCCGTGCCGCGGCCGGCTGGGTGTCCACGACCCGCGCCGCGGCGCCGGCCTGGAGGGCGATGACGCCTATGGAGTGGGCGACCATGTCGTGCATCTCGCGGGCGATCCGCAGCCGCTCGTCGGTGACCGCCTTCACGGCGGCCTGTGCGGCCGCGTCGTCGCGCGCGGCGCGGGCCTGGTACGCCGAGCGCCCGAGAAGCCAGGCGACGAAGGCCGTGAGGGCCACCGCGATCTCCGCCGATGTGCCGACGCTCCAGCCCTTCGCCAGGCGGAAGCCGAGGAACGCGGCGAGCACGCCGAGCGCGAGGACGAGCGCGATGATCCCGGTACGGCGTGGCCGGCCGGCGGCGACGACGTACAACGCCACCTCGACGGCGAGGAACTGGGCGAGGGGGATCTCTCCGACGCTCAGCGGGATCGTCGCCATCACCGAGGCGAGGAGCAGCAGTCCGAGCGCGGCCAGCGGACGGCCTCGCAGCAGTCGGGCACCGGTGAGCACCAGGGCGGTGGCGACCGCCAGGAACAGGAGGCCGTCCCAGCGGAGATACAGGACGCCGGCGCGTACGGCGGGTTCGTCCTCCCCGGGCAGTTCCCAGCGGATGAGGAAGGTGAAGACCGCGCCCGCGCACCAGGCGACGACCGTCCAGACGGCGGGTGGTACGCGTTTGACCAGGGGCAGGGGCGCGGTGGCGGGCATGATCACGATCCTAGGCGCGGGGCGCGCCGAGGGCATCGGACCTGGGGTGTACATCCCAGGTCGACAGGTGTCGGCGCACACTGTCGGCTCCGGTCCGACGACGCGCGAGGGCCGTCACCGGCACCGTGGGCACCGTGATCGAAGTCAACGAACTCACCAAGCGCTACGGCGCCACGGCCGCCGTGAACGGGCTGACGTTCACCGTCCGCCCCGGTCGCGTCACCGGCTTCCTGGGCCCCAACGGCGCGGGCAAGAGCACCACGTTGCGGATGGTCCTGGGCCTGCACGCGCCGACGAGCGGCTCCGTCACCGTCGACGGACGGCCGTTCAGCGACCTGCCGCGCGGACTGCGGCACGTCGGTGCGCTGCTCGACGCCGGTGACGTGCACGGCGGCCGGACCGCGCGGGCCCATCTGTCCCTGCTCGCCCGGAGCAACCGCATCTCACTCTTCCGGGTCGACGAGGTCCTGGAGGAGGTGGGCCTCACCGGCGCGGCCGGGCGCCGGATCGGCGGGTTCTCCCTCGGAATGCGCCAACGGCTCGGCATCGCGTCCGCACTGCTCGGCGATCCGCCGGTGCTCCTGTTCGACGAGCCGCTCAACGGGCTCGATCCGGAGGGCGTGAAGTGGGTGCGTGGGCTGTTCCGGCGGCTGGCCGGCGAGGGCCGCACGGTCTTCGTCTCGAGCCATCTGATGTCGGAGATGGAGAACACGGCCGACGATCTGGTGGTCGTGGGCCGGGGTGAGCTGATCGCGGCGGAGAGCCTGGCCGCGTTCTCGACCCGTGGTGCGCGCCTGAGCGTGACGGTCGTGAGCCCGGACTCCGCCGCGCTGAGGGACGTGCTGCTCGCCGAGGGCGTGCAGGTCGAGGCTCAGGGCGGCGACCTGCTGACCGTGACCGGGCTGCCGGCGGCCCGGATCGGGGAACTGGCCCTCCGGCACCGCCTCCTGCTGCACGAGCTGACCACCCGTACCGCCTCATTGGAGGAGGCGTTCATGGAACTCACCGCCGACAGCGTCGAATACCTCGCAGGAGACTCCCGATGACCGCGCTCGCCTCCGTCCGTACGTCCGCCGAGCGCGCGCTCGTGGCACCGCCGGCTCGCTTCCGGGATCTGCTCGCCGCCGAGTGGATCAAGCTGTGGTCACTGCGGTCGACGCCGTGGTCCCTGCTCGGGGCCGAGCTGGTCGTCATCGCGTTCAACGTGGGCTACGCGTGGGACCACTACCGCTACTGGCCGACGTTCGACCGGGAGCACCAGGCGCAGTTCGTCGAGCAGAAGATGGCGCTGTGGGACGCGTTCACCACGAACGCCGGCATGGTCCTGATGCTCTGCTTCAGCGCCATCGGTGCCCTTACGGTCGTCGGCGAGTACAGCACCGGAATGATCCGTACGACGTTCGCGGCCGTCCCGGCCCGCAGGTCGGTGATGGCGGCCAAGGTGCTCGTCGTCGCGGCAGTGACGACGGTCTGCGGCGCGATCGTCTCGGCTGCCTCCTTCGCGCTGACCCAGGCGATCCTGGGCGCGCGGGGGGCCGGTGTCTCGATCGGTGAGCCGGGCGCGGTGCGGCTCGTGGTGGCGTCCGCGCTGCTCGCGCCGGTGTCGGCGCTCGTGGGCATGGCGATCGGCACACTGCTGCGGCACAGTGCGTCGACGATCGTGGCGAGCGTGGTGGTGCTGCTGGTGCTTCCCATGGTCGTCAGTGACCAGCGGCACTGGACGGCCGTCCTCGCCCACACGTTGCCGTTCAAGGCGTGGATGCGCCTGGTGCAGGCCGGTCAGTACGAGACCCTCTACCCCTGGTCGATCGGTGGGGCGTGGTTCGTCTACGGGGCGTGGGCGCTGGTCGCCGCCGTGATCACGGTGACGGCGGTGCACCGACGGGACCAGTGAGGGCACCGGCGTCACCGAGGCTCGTCCTCCGGCAGCTCGCCCGGCAAGTGGTCGATCCGGCGCAGGACCAGGTGCTCGTGGATCAGGCGCCCGACGAGGGCGGCGCCGTAGACGACGAAGCCCACGCCGACCAGCCAGGACTGCAGCACGAGGACCGTACCGAACTGACCGTAGGTCACCGCGTTGGAGGCGATCAGCGGGGAGAACACGAACTGGGAAAAGATCCGCAGCCCGAACAGCCCCAGAGCCGTGCACACGGCTCCTGGGGCGAGCGCGCGCCAGCGGATGCGGCCGCACAGCAGGAAGCGCTGGGACCACCAGAAGAAGAGGAAGGCGCCGATGATGTCGCCGACGGCGACGAAGACGGTGACGGTCCTGGAGTTCTGCTCGGGGGCCTCGACGAAGAGCAGGAGGGCGGCGATGAGGACGGCCAGCCAGACGACGTGGCGCCACATGGTGTGCCAGCGGGCGGTGGGCAGGTCCCAGACCCGTTCGTAACCGGTCTGCACCGCGGATCCGAAGGTCACACCGAACGCGGCGAGTGCGGCGAGACCGAAGGCCGTGGTGCGCTGCAGTGCCGCTCCCGGCTTGCCGAACAGCTGCTCGACCTCCTCCTGCGACACCTCGGAGACGCCGAGGCCCTGGACGAGCCAGCGGGCGAAGCCCTGGCCGCTGGCGAGGTCGGCGGCGGCGACGACGATGAGCAGGGGGACGAGGGTGAGGAGGCTGAGCGCCGCGAAGCCCATCGCGCGGTGCATGAGCTCCACGTCGCGCCCACGGTTCCAGGCGAGCCCGACGACCGAGGTCATGACGGACCTATGGAGCCGGTGGAACCAGTGACCGTGCTCGGTGGGGGCACCGTCGTGGGGCGCACCGGGAGAGGGGGGCATGTCACGGGGAGTACCCGCCGGGCGCCGTGACCCCTCCGTCATGCCGCCGAACGGGGGGTACGCGAGGGTGGGCGGTTCAGCGGGTGAGCGGCCGGGCGCCCGGGCCGGGGCGGACGGAGACGTCGCGCGGGCCGAGGGTGACGTGCTCCTCGCCCTGGCACTCGACGACGACGCGGACGGGCGCGCCGCAGCCGGCGTGCCGGATGTCGAGGGAGGGTCCTTCCGGGTCGGCGGCGTGGGTGTCGCCCCACTGCTTGAGTGCGAGCAGGACGGGCCACAGATCGCGCCCCTTGGGTGTGAGCCGGTACTCGGAGCGGGTGCGGGTCCCCGGCTCCCGGTAGGGCTCGGCGCGTAGGATGCCGGCGGCGGTCAGCTTGCGCAGCCGGTCGGCGAGGACGGCCTCGGACAGGCCTATGTGGCGGCGGAACTCCTCGTAACGGCGTACGCCGTTGAAGGCGTCCCGGACGATGAGCAGGGACCACTTCTCGCCGACGACGTCGAGCGTACGGCCGACCGAGCAGTTCGCGGTGTCCGTCTCCAGCCACTTCATCGCCACACTCTAACCAGCTGGCTTCGTCGTTGACAGTCAGCCGACGGCAGGTCTAGCTTCGATCTTCGCAGCCAGGTGGTGCGGTCGGACGACGGAATGGAACGGAACGGGCATGAAGCGGTCACGCACGGTCGAGTGGGAGGACGCCGCGGCCACCGCGAGCGCGGCGGGGACGATGGCGGGCCTGGACTTCCTGCGGGAGATCGCGGCCGGCCGGCTCCCGGGCGCTCCCCTCGGGGCCCTGTTGGGCTTCTCCCTGGAGGAGGTGGAGCACGGCCGAGCGGTGTTCGGCTTCGAGCCGGCCGAGGAGCACTACAACCCGATCGGCAGTGTGCACGGGGGCGTGTACGCGACGCTCCTGGACTCGGCCGCGGGGTGCGCCGTGCACTCGACGCTCCCCCAGGGCATGGCGTACACCTCGCTGGACCTGTCGACCCGGTTCCTGCGCCCGATCACCATGGACACGGGGAAGATCCGCGCGATCGGCACGGTGATGAGCCAGGGCCGCCGCACGGCGCTCGCGGAGGCAGGTCTCTACGACTCCGCCGACCGCCTCCTCGGCCATGCCACGAGCACGTGCATGCTGTTCCCGACGGGGTGACGCGGGCGACCCTCCCGGAGGCGGTGCGGTCAGCGCGGCCCTGAGGTGAGGCAGGTGCGGGTACGGGTGCAGCCGTCGGGTGCGCTGTCCGGGACCCGGGTGGAGGCCTGCAGCGCGGCGCTCACCAGCGTCGTCAGCAGGTCGATGTCGGAGCCCATGTCCAGACGGACCGTCACCCAGCCCGATCCGGCGCGCAGTCGGACGGCGCTGGAGCCCAGCAGGGCGGGGCGGAGTTTCGCGATCATGGCTCGGGTGAGATGGACGTCGGCCTCGTGCTCGCCGTGGAAGTGCACGATGTCCTGTGTCGGGGTGCGCAGACCGAGTTCGGCGCCGCACTGGGCGCGACCGGGGACCAGCGAGGGCCAGCTCATCAGACGTTCACCGGCGTGCCGGGCTGTGTTCATACCCAGGAGCGTGCCGGGGCGAAGGGTCCTGCACAAGCGTCCGGCGGAAAGAATCCCGCCGAGGCGTGAAACCGATACATCCCTGGTGACGCAGGGCGCGCAGGGGCTCACAAAGCGCCTCGTACCGAGGGCTGTTCGGGAGCCCCGCGCGGTCCGCGACGGAGATCGGGCGGAGGACGTCGTGGCGCGATTCGGACGCCGGCCGTGACGCGCGCCGGGTGGCCGTGACGGGGGCCGGACGGCGGCCTTGTCGGGTCCGGACGGCGGCCGTGACGCGGTCGGGTGGCCCTGACGCGGTCCGGACGGCGGCCCGAGGGGCCCGAGGGACCCAAGGGGGCGGCGTGGGCCCGCGGGGGCGCGGTCATGGGAGCGACCCGAGCGGCCGCATCCGCGGTCAGGACGGCGGGGTGACGCCGGCGAAGACCACCTCGAACTCCTCGATGCTCCGCGTGATCACGCGCGCCTGCGCGCCGGCCTCGCCCCGGAGCGCCGCGACGCCGGCACGGGAGGCCGCCAGCGCGTCGCGGTCGCTCCAGACGACGCCCACGCTCGCCCGGCCCTTGGCACGGTCGACGAGCAGGGATCCACCGACGAAGCCGGGCAGGGCGTCGAGTCGGGGCAGTGCCACCTCCCGGAAGAAGTTCGCGAGGAGGTCCGTGTCAGCGGGGTCGAACTCCAGCCGTGCCAGCCGGAACCACGCTCCGGGTCCGACCGACCGCGGGGGCTTGGCGACCACAGCCTCCCAGTTGTCGACGGCCGCGGTCTGTGCGAACGGCGCGAGCTCCGTCGCCCGTCGCTCGCGCAGCTGCTCGTCGCTGTCCTGCCGGGACTTCTCGTCGTCCCACCAGGTGGCCGTCAGAAGCTTTCCGAGCTCTCGGTCGACGAAGAGCCCCATCCCCCGGAATCCCGGTAGCTCCGACACCAGGGCGCGGCCTTCGGAGGCGGTCGCGTCGACCGCGGCGTCGAGCTTGGCCGGATCTCCTGTCGCATACAGCGTGCGCACGTACACAGCGGTCCCTTCGTCCTGCCCGGCGCGGCGCCCGCGAGGGCTCGCCGGCCATGGGCGAGCCCGGGTGGACCCGCCTCCCTGCTCCATGCGACGACGTGGACCGCCGGGGCGCATCCGGGCCGGGGCGTCCGGGTGATCGGCGCCGCAGCGACCTGTCGGCGTCGCGGCCCCGGCGGTGCCCGCCGGACCCCTACGACGCGTGGCGTTCGCGGAGGCGGGCCGCGAGGACGGCGACGTCGTCCTCGGCGTGGCGGGCGTCGAGCCGCTGGAGGACCTCCTCCACGAGCTCCTCGGGCCCGGAACCGGGGCGCAGCCGGAGGGAGGACAGCCGGGCGAGCGAGACGTCGATGTCCTCGCCGCGCCGCTCGACCAGGCCGTCGGTGAAGAGGACGAGCGTGTCGGAGGGGGCGAGGGCGCGAGTGACGGGTTCGTAGCCACCGACGCCTGTGCCCAGCGGCGGTCCGACGGGGAGCTCGACGAGGTCGGCGGAGCCGTCGGCGGCGAAGATCACGGGTGGCAGGTGCCCGGCGCTCGCGAAGGTCGCCGCGCCGCGCGCCGGGTCGACCTGGACCATCAGGCAGGTCGCGGGCCGCAGCCCGCCGTCGTCCGCGACGACGGAGTCGAGCTGGCGCAGCACCCGATGGGGCGGGAGGTCCGTGGAGGCCACGTCCCGCAGCGCCGAGCGGTACGCGTTCATGTCGACGGCCGCGTCGAGACCGTGCCCCATCACGTCGCCGACGACGAGGAGGCTGCGGCCGAAGTGGAGCCGTACGGTCTCGAACCAGTCGCCGCCCACCAGCGTCCTGGCGCCGACCGGCAGATAGCGCCCGGCGACCTCCAGATTGGGGTGGGGCCGGCCCGGCTCCGCGACGAGCGCCTGCTGGAGGTGGAAGGCGGTCCGCTCGGTGGCGCCGAGCCGCCGGGCGTGGCCGAGATGGACGGCGGCGAGCCGTGCCGCGTCGTGGACGGTGGCCGTCTCGTGCTCGGTCGGAGCGGCGGCCCGCGCGCTGACGGCGCTCACGCACCCGATGACTCTGCCCTGCCACTCCAGGGGGGCCGACACGACCTGTACGGCGACGCCGCCGGGAGCCACGACTTCGAACGTACGAGGCGTCCTCTCGTCGTGCCGCGGCTCCACGCGGTCGACCAGCTTCGGGTCCCCGGCCACGGCGGCGCGCGCCCAGCCGGGCCCTTCCTCGGGCCGGACGTCCACGGCCGCCGCCTCGTACCCGTGCCGGCAGAGGAACGCGGCCAACTCCTCACAGACACCCTGCTCGTCGGGGCGCGAGCCGATCGCTCCGATCGCGTCCGTCGTGGCCCTCAGCCGGACCAGGACCGCCGCGTGTTCCTCGACCAGGGAGGCCTGTTCCCCCGCTCGTTCCGACAAGACACCTCCACCGTCGGCACGGCCCCGAGCAGCGCACACATCCATTGGACCAGCGGGGCGTCGTGCCCGCGCGCCGCACCGGCCGGACCAGGAGTCCATCACATTCCGTGACCCCACAACCAGAGCTTCCCGCGGCCACGGTACGCCGTGCCGGCGATCTCGTCCGACCATCACCACATTCTCCCCAGCACGCACCGCCGTCGCCTTGCGCGGCACCCTTCCCGTAACACCCGTAACCCCCGTATCACCCGTAACGTCGGTGACCTTGGCCGCACTTGCGGTCCGCGCGGTTGTGGAGTCCGGCGGAAGCTGATCGAGTGGGTTCCTGGCTACCGGCCAGTACAAGACGTCCGCGGCTCCGGGGAGAACCACCGATGACGACCGGGTACTTCACCTCCGTCGACGATGTCGCCGAGCGGCTCGCCGCCACCGGCTATCTGGCCTCGCCCGCCGTCGCCACCACCGTCTTCCTCGCCGACCGGCTCGGCAAGCCGCTCCTCGTCGAGGGCCCGGCGGGGGTCGGCAAGACCGAGCTGGCCAAGGCGGTCGCCCGGATCGCGGACGCCCGCCTCGTCCGGCTCCAGTGCTACGAAGGCGTCGACGAGTCCCGCGCCCTCTACGAGTGGAACCACGCGAAGCAGCTGCTGCGCATCACGGCCGGCCGCGAAGAGTCCTGGGACGAGACCCGTACGGACATCTTCAGCGAGGAGTTCCTGCTCCCCCGCCCCCTCCTAACCGCCATCCGCTCCGCCGATCCGACGGTGCTCCTCATCGACGAGACCGACAAGGCCGACATCGAGGTCGAGGGGCTGCTCCTCGAGGTGCTCAGCGACTTCCAGATCACCGTCCCCGAACTCGGCACGATCACCGCCACCCGGCGCCCCTTCGTCGTCCTCACCTCCAACGCGGGCCGCGAGCTCTCCGAGGCGCTGCGCCGCCGCTGTCTCTTCCTCCACATCGGCTTCCCCGAGGAGGAGCTGGAACGCCGGATCGTCACGACGAAGGTGCCGGGGCTCGACCAGGCGCTGGCCACCTCCGTGGTGCGGGTCGTCGGCGCGCTGCGCGCGATGGACCTGCGGAAGGCGCCGTCGGTCGCCGAGACGATCGACTGGGCCCGCACCCTGCTCGCCCTGGGCGCCGACACGCTCGACGAGACGGTGGTCCGCGACAGCCTGGGCGTGATCCTCAAGCATCAGGACGACATCCAGAAGGCGGCGGCCAAGCTCGACCTGGACGCGGTGTGAGCACCCCGCCGACGGCCGTGCCGGAGCGGCTCACCGGTCTGGTGCACGCTCTGCGGGCCCACGGCCTCTCCATCGGTACGGGCGAGAGTGTGGACGCGGGCCGTGCCCTGGAGGTGATCGGCTTCACCGACCGGGACCGGATGCGGGAGGCGCTCGCCGCCACCCTGCTCCACAAGGAGACGCACCGCACTCTCTTCGACCGCGTCTTCGACCTGTACTTCCCCCTGACCGCCGGCCCGGACGAGAAGGGCGCCGCAGAGGCGTTCGACACGGCCGCGCTACGGGAGCGCCTGGCGGCCGCGCTGGCCGCCGACGACCGGCCGGCCCTGACGCAGCTCGCGGGCGAGGCGGTGGGCGGCCTCGGCGGGTTCGGTTCCGCACCGGACTCCGACGGCTGGTCCTCGTACCAGACCCTCGCCCGACTCCGCCCCGAGACGCTGCTCGCGCGCGTGCGGGCCATGCTCCGGGAAGCCGCGGCGGACGGCCCCGACTTCACCGACCGGCTGACGGACGACGAGATCCGGCGGCGCATCGAGGCCTTCCGTGAACGGGTGCGGACCGAGGCCCGGCGGCGGGTCGCCGAGCGCCAGGGCCGGGACCGGGTCGCGCGGCGGGCCGTCGCCGGCACGGCGGACAGTGTCGACTTCCTGCTCGCGGGCCGCGCCCAGCTGGACGAACTGCGCACGACCGTACGGCCCTTGGCGCGGAAGCTGGCCACCCGTCTCGCGGCCCGGCGGCGCCGCGCCGCCCGGGGACAGATCGATCTGCGGCGTACGCTGCGCGGCTCGCTGTCGACGGGGGGCGTTCCGATGCGGCCGGTGCTGCGGCGCCGCCGTCCCGGGCGGCCGGAGCTCGTCCTGCTCTGCGATGTGTCCGGATCCGTCGCCGGGTTCGCGAACTTCACGATGTTGCTGGTCCAGGCCCTGCACGACCAGTTCAGCAGGGTCCGGGTCTTCGCCTTCGTCAACCGGGTCGACGAGGTGACCGATCTGATCGCGCGGGGCGCGGCGGATCCGGCGGGTCTCGGCGCGCGCATCCTCGAAGAGGCCGAACTGACGGGCTGGCACGGTCAGAGCGACTACGGCACGGCGCTGGGCGAGTTCACCGAGCGGTACGCCGACGCCATCGGCCCGCGCACCGCCGTGTTCGTCCTCGGGGACGCCCGGACGAACATGAGCGACCCGAACCTGCCGGCGCTGAAGTTGATCGCGGACCGGGCCCGCCGGATCCACTGGCTCAACCCCGAGCAGCCCTCGCTCTGGTCGACGGGCGACTCCGTTGCACTCACCTACGCCGAGCTGGTGGAGATGCACCCGTGCCGCAACGCGCGGCAGCTGGGCGAACTGATCGGGCGGCTGCTGCCGATCTGACGGCCGTCGTGGCACCATCGCGGCATGACGAAGCCGAACGAGTCACCGGGCACGGATCTTCCGCGCGGCATCGGAGCACCCGCCACACGAGCCTTCACCGCTGCCGGTTACACCATGCTCGAGCAGTTCGCCGGAGTATCCAGGGCCGAACTCCTGGCACTGCACGGCGTGGGCCCCAAGGCGCTTCGTGTGATCCAGGAGCGCCTGGAGGAGCGCGGACTGTCGCTCGGCTGATCCTCAACCGCCGCGCTTCCGCTCCTCTTCGTCGTCGACGATCTCGGCGTCCACCACCTCGTCGTCGACCGTGGCCTCGCCCTGCGGGGCGTCGCCGCCGGCGGCCTGGCCTGCCTGCGCGCCGGCGTACATCGCCTGGCCGAGCTTCTGTGAGACGGCTGCGAGCTTCTCCGTGGCGGTACGGATCTCCTCCGCGCTGTCGCCCTCTCCGGACGCGCCCTTGAGCTTCTCCTTCAGCTCGGCGACGGCGGCCTCGACCTCGGTCCTGACTTCACCGGGGACCTTGTCCTCGTTGTCCTTGAGGAACCTCTCCGTCTGGTAGACGAGCTGCTCGCCCTGGTTACGGGACTCGGCGGCCTCGCGACGACGGTGATCCTCGTCCGCGTACTTCTCGGCCTCCTGGCGCATCCGGTCGACCTCGTCCTTCGGCAGCGAGGAGCCACCGGTGACGGTCATCTTCTGCTCCTTGCCCGTGCCCAGGTCCTTCGCGGTCACGTGCATGATGCCGTTGGCGTCGATGTCGAACGCGACCTCGATCTGCGGGACACCACGCGGGGCCGGCGGCAGACCGGTCAGCTCGAACATCCCGAGCTTCTTGTTGTACGCCGCGATCTCGCGCTCACCCTGGAACACCTGGATCTGCACCGACGGCTGGTTGTCCTCCGCCGTCGTGAAGACCTCCGAACGCTTGGTCGGGATCGTGGTGTTGCGCTCGATGAGCTTGGTCATGATGCCGCCCTTGGTCTCGATACCGAGCGACAGCGGGGTCACATCCAGGAGCAGGACGTCCTTGACCTCACCCTTGAGCACACCGGCCTGCAGGGCGGCGCCGATGGCGACGACCTCGTCCGGGTTCACACCCTTGTGCGGGTCCTTGCCCGTCAACTCCCGCACCAGCTCGGTCACCGCGGGCATCCGGGTCGAACCGCCCACGAGGATCACATGGTCGACGTCGGACACCTCGACCCTGGCGTCCTCGACCGCCTGATGGAACGGGGTCTTGCACCGCTCGAGCAGATCGGCGGTCAGCTGCTCGAACTCGGCCCGGGTGAGCTTCTCCTCCAGGTGCAGCGGACCGTCGGCCGAAGCGCTCACGTACGGCAGGTTGATCGACGTCTCCGTCGCCGCCGACAGCTCGATCTTCGCCTTCTCGGCAGCCTCCCGAAGACGCTGCAGCGCCATCTTGTCCTTGGCCAGGTCCACCCCGTACGCGTTCTTGAACCGCTTCACCAGATGGTCGACGACCCGCTGGTCCCAGTCGTCGCCGCCCAGGTGCGTGTCACCGTTGGTCGCCTTCACCTCGACCAGGCCCTCGCCGATCTCCAGGAGCGACACGTCGAAGGTGCCGCCACCGAGGTCGAAGACGAGGATCGTCTGGTCGCTCTCCTTGTCGAGGCCGTAGGCCAGCGCCGCGGACGTCGGCTCGTTGATGATCCGCAGGACGTTGAGGCCCGCGATCTCACCGGCCTCCTTCGTCGCGGTGCGCTGGCTGTCGTTGAAGTACGCCGGCACGGTGACGACGGCGTCCGTCACGTCCTCGCCCAGATACGCCTCGGCGTCCCGCTTCAGCTTCTGCAGCACGCGCGCCGAGATCTCCTGCGCCGTGTAGCGCCTGCCGTCGATCTCACCGCTCTCCGGGAAGCGCCACTTCGCTTCTCCGACGTGCCGTTTGATCGACCGGGCGGTGCGCTCCACGTTGGTCACGGCCTGCCGTTTGGCGACCTCACCGACCAGCACCTCGCCGTTCTTCGCGAAGGCGACCACGGACGGCGTGGTCCGCGCGCCCTCGGTGTTCGTGACGACCGCGGGCTCGCCGCCCTCCAGGACGGACACGACGGAGTTCGTCGTTCCGAGGTCGATACCGACTGCGCGTGACATCGCCCTCTCCTCCGCCCGGCCCCGTCTGGCAGCTACCCACAAGCGGCCCGATCATGGAAGGAAGATGTGTGGTGACGGGCGGCGGTGAGGCGTGATGGCTCGGGTGACGGTCGAAGGCACCGACATCGTCGTCCGGCTGTCCCTGCGCGAGACCCTGGCCGCGCGCCGCAGGCAGGTCCGGGTGCCGCTGACCGCTCTGCGTGAGGTGCGCGTCGAGCCGGACTGGTGGCGGGCCCTGCGCGGGCTGCGCGGCCCAGGGCTGTGGATCCCCGACCGTCTGTGCGTGGGGACCCGCGTCCTGCCCGACGGCAAGGACTTCGCCGTGGTCGTACCGGGCAGGCCGGTGCTCTGCCTCGAACTGCGCCGCGGTGCCCCGTACGGTCGCCTTGCCGTCTCCGACCCCGATCCGGAGCGAGCCGTACGAGAGCTGCGGCCGTACGTCCCCACGGACCGGCTGGGCTGACGACGGACCGGCCGCCCGACGACGGAGCCGCCCGGAGCCGGGCGCGGGCCACGCGGTTTGGCGTCGGGGACGACGGGCACCCGCGAGGTGCGGGGCGGCGGCAGGGAGAGTTCGCTTCGCCATCACGCTCCGCATCCGGGCGGACACGCCGGGCCCACGGCCGCGCGCCCGTCGCATCCACGCGTCTGGGGGACGTCATGGAACTCGCCTTCCTCAAACCGCTCTTCGCCCGCCCGGGCCCCTGGGCCTCGGTCTACATCGAGACCACCCGCGCCACGGAGGACGCGGCGAAGATCCAGCAGCTGCGTGAGCGCGCCATCGCGGGACAGCTCATCGACGCGGGCGCCGACGGATACACGACGAGGGCGGTGATGGAGCGGCTGGCGCACGAGCCCGTCGCCGGGACACCACCCGGCCGGGCGCTGTTCGCCTCCGGCGCCGAGGTCGTCCTCGACGTGCCGCTCACCCTCCCCCCGCCCGCCGGCGAGGCGACCTGGTCCCTGCTGCCCCATGTGTCACCGCTGGCCGCCCTGCGCGGCGACGCGCCGGCCTGCCTGGTGGCGTACATCGACCGCATGGGCGCCGATCTGGAGCTGCGTGAAGGCCACGACCGTACGACCGTGGGCGAGGCCCGAGGAACGGAGTGGCAGGGCCGTGGACACCGCGGCGTCCCCACCGACCGGTACGAATGGCACTACCGCAACAAGGTCGAGAACAGCTGGAACGAGACCGCCGACATCATCGTGGCCGAGATCGTCCGGCAATGGCCGGTGAGCGGAGCCGAGCTGCTGGTTCTGGCCGGTGAAGCCCGGGAGCGCCGGGCCGTGCACAACCGGCTGCCGGAGCGGGTGCGGGAGGCCACCGTCGAGGCGGAGAGCGGCGGCCGGTCCCCCGGCTCCGCCATGACGGCGCTCGACCGTGAGATCGAGCGGGCCTGCGAGACGTATGCCCGGGACCGGCTCCACCGGACGCTCGAACGCTTCCACCGGGGCCGGGGCAAGCCCGGCGAGCATCGCGAAGCCTCGGTGGACACCGGCCCCGGGGAGGCGGCGGAGGGGATCCCGGCGGTCGTGGACGCCGCCCGCAACCATCAGGTGGCCACCCTGCTGCTCACCCCGGAGGCCGCCGACGCGGGCCGCCAGGTCTGGATCGGCCCGGGCGTCGACGAGGTGGCCGTGCAGCGCGGCGAGGCCCGTGCGATGGGGGTTCCCCGGCCCGAGCAGGCGCGGGCGGACGACGCGGTGCTGCGAGCGGCCGCGGCCGCCGACTGCGACGTGCTCGTGGTCCCCGAGGGGATGCGTGGCCCGGCGGGCGGGCTGGGGGCGGTACTGCGCTGGAGTATGTGACTCCGCTTCGTCGGGCCGGAGCGCGATGCTTCGGCGCGGCGGGGTGCTTCAGTACCGCTGCATCAGTGCCGGTACATCACCGCCACTGCTTCACTGCCGGGGCTTCAGCCTGCGGTGACGTTCTCCGCCTGGGGTCCCTTCGGTCCCTGGACGACGTCGAACTCGACCTTCTGTCCCTCCTGGAGTTCGCGGTATCCGGTGCTGGCGATGGCCGAGTAGTGGACGAAGACGTCCGGGCCACCACCGTCCTGGGCTATGAAGCCGAAGCCCTTCTCCGCGTTGAACCACTTCACTGTTCCGGTTGCCATGGTGATCTCCTTGGCGAATGCGGACACCTCCATCGTCCCTCGGCGCGGCCGGGAAGTCCCGGCGGGTAGCGTGGGCGCATGGAACTCATCGGAGAGATCACGGCCGACCGGCCCCTGCTCGTCCTGGCAGTCAAGGAGGAGGCGCAGTTCCTCGACACCGATCTGCCGATCCTCCTGACCGGTATGGGCAAGGTGAACGCGGCGACCGCGCTGGCGACCGCGCTGGGCCGGGGCACCCGCCCGTCGGGGGTCGTCAATCTGGGGACCGCGGGGGCGCTGCGTCCGGGATGGGCCGGCACGCACGTCGTCGGCACGGTGATCCAGCACGATCTCGACGGCGAGCTGCTCGCGACGCTGACCGGGGAGACCTTCGGGGAGCCGCTGGCCCTCCCGGACGGCGGTGATGTGGTCCTGGCGACCGGCGACGCCTTCATCTCCGACGAGGCCGCCCGTGCCCGGCTGGCCGAGCGGGCGCCGCTGGTCGACATGGAGGGCTACGCCCTGGCGGTCGCGGCGGGCCTGGCCGGGGTACCGATCCGGATCGTCAAGCACGTGAGCGACGAGGCGGGCGACGGCGCGGCCAGGACCTGGCGGGAGTCGGTCGCGGACTGTGCACGGGCGCTCGCGGAGTGGGCCGAGGCCCACACCCCGTACCGCTCCTGAGGTTCCCGGTCAGCCGGCTGCCGGGCCGAAGCGTCGGCGGTACGCGGACGGGGAGAGCCCTGTCTCGCGGTTCATCAGGGCCCGGAGATTGGCTGCCGTACCCAGGCCGCTGGCGCGGGCGACGACGTCGAAGCGGGACTCGCCCCGCTCGATCAGGCGGCAGGCCAGCGCCACCCGCTCGCCGGTGAGCCAGGCCAGCGGGGTCGTACCGAGCTGGGCCCGGAACCGGCGGTGCAGCGTCGCGGGGCTGACGGCCGCGCGGGTGGCGAGACCGGCGACGGTCAGCGGGGAGCCGAGGCGTTCCTGGGCCCACGCGAGCAGTGGGGCGAGGGACTCGTCGGGCAGGTCGGGGACCGGTCGCTCCACGAACTGCCGCTGTCCGCCGTCACGGTGGGCCGCGAAGACAAGGCGGCGACTGACCGAGTTGGCGACCTCCGCGCCGTGGTCGCGGCGGACCACGTGGAGTCCGAGATCGAGGGCGGCGGCGCTGCCCGCGGCCGTGAGGATGTCGCCGTCGTCCACGAACAGGACGTCCGGTTCGAGGTGTACGGAGGGGAATCGGGCGCGGAAGGAGTCCGCCCACTGCCAGTGGGCGGTGGCGCGTCGGCCGTCGAGGACTCCGGCCTCGGCGAGGGTGAAGGCACCGCTGCAGAAGCCGACGAGGCGTGCGCCGCGCGCGTGGGCGCGCCGGATCGCGTCGAGCACGGCCGGCCGACGGGGCACCTCGACGTCGGGGCGGTTGGGGACGATCAGGGTGTCGGCGGTGTCGGCCGCCTCGAGCCCGGCGACGCCCGTGAGGGTGAAGAAGCCGTCCCTCATGAGGGTGCGGGGCTCGGGCGAGCAGAGCCGGAAGTCGTAGAGCTCGCGGCCGAGTTCGGGGCGGCGCAGACCGAAGACCTCGGTGGCGCAACCCAGCTCGAAGGGGTTGGAGTTGGCGTCGACGATCACGACGACGCGGTGCGGCGACGCGTGCGAGGATCCTTGCGGCATATGCTCTTTCTAGCACTCACGCCGGGCGGCGGTCAGGGCGCAGGATGGCCGTATGAGCCAGAAGACCTCTGTGAACAGTGACCCCATCGCCCTCTCGGCGGCGCTCGCCTCCTTCGACGACCTGTGGAGTCCGCGCATCGTGACGCAGGTGAACGACTACGACGTGCGCGTCGCGAAGGTGGCGGGCGAGCATGTGTGGCACGCGCACGACGACACCGACGAGTTCTTCCTCGTGATCGAGGGAGAGCTGCACATCTCGCTGCGCGAGGAGGGCGTGGAGCGCACGGTGACGCTGCCGCGCGGCTCGGTCTTCACCGTCCCCCGGGGCGTCGAGCACCGCCCGTACGCCCCGTCCGGCGCGTCGATCCTGCTCTTCGAACCGACGGGCACGCTGTCGGTCGGTGACCGCCACGACGAGATCCCGGACCATGTCGACGCGACGACGGGCCACGCGCTCGGCGGCTGAGCCACGCATCGAGAGCACCCGGCTCGACGGGTTCACACCGGGAACGCCGCCTGGAAGGCGAGTCGCTGATCCGCGCCGTCGCCGATCCGACCCAGCAGATCGTCCAGCGCGAGGTACTCCTCCCAGGCCTGCCCGCCGGTCGCCTCGGCCAGCCGGGCGACGACGAGGTCCTCCAGCTCCGGGACGCGCTTGTTCTTCCACACCTTGTCGGCCGTGCTCACCAGCAGGTCCTCGAACGCGACCGCGGGATCCGTCCAGGAGGCGTGGGTGGCGGCGAAGCGGGCGAGATCCGGCGGGAAGCCGTGAGCCTCCAGCAGCGCACGGCCCGACTCCTCGTGCGAGGAGCCGGGCCCGGACAGCTCGTCGGTGTGGACCGTCTTGCCGATGTCGTGGGTGGCGGCGCCGAAGAGGACCGCGTCGCGGTCGACGGCGAGGTCCGGGCAGCGCCGCTCCACCCAGTCGACGAGTTCGGCGGCCACGTCGTGGACGGCACGCAGGTGGGCGGCGAGGCGGGGCGGGGCTTCGAGTGCCTCGAGGAGAGCGGCGACGGACGGTGGGAGCGGGCGGAGCGGCGGGTCGGCGGGGGTGTGCAGGGCTCGCAGCAGGGTGTCGGAGGAGGGCACCCGGTCAGCCTAACGAGCCGTCCCCGCGGCGTATTTCGCACCCCACCGCACCGGACGACGAACGTTCTTGACAGCCCGGAAGGTCGCCTGCCTAAGCTGAAGCGTTCCCTTCCGGATCTGTGGAGGCAGCTGTGCGGACACCGACTGCGACGCCCCGTGGTGGCGCGCGGGCCGGTGCACGGCTGTGCTGCCGTCGGCATGTCGACTTCTGCCGTACGTCCTCCGCCATCTGTCCTTCCACGCACGTCTGATCACCTCCTCTCCCCGGTCGCGTCCTCGACGCGTCCGCGGTTTCACGTGTGCCCTCGGAAGGACTCCCATGCCCCATCCAGCCCTGCATCTCGCCGTGGAGATCGACGGCGACGGCGCCCATCCGGCCGCTTGGCGCCGGGCCGCCCACACCCCCGGCGAGTTGCTGACGCCGCGGCGCCTCGCGCGGGTCGCGGCCTTCGCCGAGAACGCCGGCTTCACCTTCGTCACCCTGGACGACAGCCTCCTCCCGCCCGGATCGGGTGCCGATACCGTGGGACGCGTCGGCGCGGTGGAGCGCGCCGCGTTCATCGCCGCCTCGACCGAAACGCTCGGCATCGCCCCGGCCGTCGCCACCACCTATGCCGAGCCGTTCCACGTCTCCTCGCAGCTCGCCACCCTCGATCACGTCTCCACCGGACGCGCCGCCTGGCTGGTGACCACCGAGGAGAGCGCCGAGGCCGCCCGCGCCTGGGGGCGGCCTCGGGTGGAGGGCGCCGAAGCCCTCGCGCGGGAGGCCCATGACGCGGTCCGCGTGGTGCGCGACCTGTGGGATTCCTGGGAGGACGACGCGGTCGTCCGCTCCGTCGCCACGAGCCGCTACCTCGACCGGGACCGGCTGCATTCCATCGACTTCGCGGGCGAGACGTACACGGTCAAGGGCCCCGCGATCGTGCCGCGACCGCCCCAGGGCCGGCCTGTGGTGATCGCCCGTACCGGGCTCGTACCACCCGAGCTCATCGACATCGCCCTGGTCGACGGCGCCACCCCGGCCGAAGCGGGCGAGGCCGCGGCCGGTGCCGGCGCGCCGCTCGCTTTCGCCGAGGTCGAGGTCGCCCTGGACACCGCGCGGGAGTCGGCCCGGGAGCGGATCGCGGATCTGGAGCGCCACTCACCGTGGGAGCCGCCCTCTCCACGCGACCGGGACCGGCTGCGCTACACCGGATCCGCGTCCGGACTCGTCGTGTTCCTCGAGGAGTTGGGCCGTCACGTCGACGGTGTACGGCTGCATCCGCTCGTCCTGGACGAGGATCTGGCCGTGCTTTCCCGCCTGGTCCTGCCGGAACTCTTCGCCCGGAGGATCGGCGCCCGCCCGCTGCCGGGCGCCACGCTCCGCACCGCGCTGGGCCTCCCCCGCCCCGCGAGCCGTTTCGCCGAGGAGGCCGCACGATGACCCGCACCGACCTCGCCGATGTACCCCGTCCGGACGCCCGGTTGCACTTCGGTGTGTTCTTCCAGGGGGTCAACCACTGGACGATCTGGTCCGATCCGGCAAGCGGCTCGCAGATCGCCCCGGCCTCCTTCCGGCGGGTCGCGCAGACAGCCGAACGGGGCCTCTTCGACGCCTTCTTCCTCGGCGACGGCCTACGCCTGCGTGAGGTGGACGGCCGCATCCACGAACTCGACGTCGCCGGACGCCCCGACTCGATCACCCAGTTGTCCGCGCTCGCCGCGGTGACGGACCGGATCGGTCTGGTCAGCACCTCGAACACCACCTTCAACGAGCCGGGCGACCTCGCGCGGCGCCTCTCGGGGCTCGATCTCCTCTCGCGGGGCCGGGCCGGCTGGAACGTCGTCACCACCGACAACGCCTGGACCGGCGCCAACTTCCGGCGGGGCGGCTTCCTCGACCACGCCGACCGCTACCGGCGCGCCGAGGAGTTCCTGACCACCGCCCGGGCGATCTGGGACGGCTGGGCGGACGGCGCGGTCGCCGGCACGGCCGACGTCCGGTCCTGGTCGGTGCCCGGCGCGGTGAGCCGTGTGCGGCACAGCGGGGCGCAGTTCGATCTCGACCTCGTCCCCACGCTGCCGCGCAGCGCGCAGGGCCATCCGGTGATCTTCCAGGCGGGCGACTCCGCGGACGGCCGCGCCTTCGCCGCCCGGCACGCGGACGTCATCTTCTCCGCCCACGGTACGGAGTTCGACGACGCACTCGCCTTCGCCGAGGACATCCGGCGTCGCCTGCGGGCGGCGGGGCGGCCGGAGGACGATCTGCGGATCCTGCCCGGTACGGAGATCATCATCGGAGCCACCGAGAAGGAGGCGGAGGAGAAGGCGCGCTGGGTGCGGCTCGAACAGGTCACGCCCGCCACCGCGTTGGGCATCGCCGGGCTGCTGTGGGGCATCGACCTGTCGGAGCGCGACGCCGAAGGACCACTCCCCGCCGAGGACCCCGTGGTCGTGGAGAACACGGGCGCGTTCGGCGCGCGCAGGATCGCCGATCCGCGGGCCGTGGTGGCCGAGTGGCGTGCCAAGGCGGAGGCGAACGGCTGGTCCCTGCGCGAGACGGTCATCGAGCTGGGGCCGCAGCGCGGGCATGTGGGCACGCCCGCCGGTCTCGCCGAGAAGTTCATCCGGTTCGCGCGGCACGGTGCGATCGACGGCTTCAACATCTCGCCGTATCTGATTCCCGACGGGCTCGACGACATCGTGGACCTGCTCGTGCCGGAGCTCCAGGAACGAGGGGCGTACCGGAGCGCCTACACCGGTACGACGCTGAGGGAGCATCTCGGCCTGCGCGAGGCCCGACGGCCGCAGGCACGGGAGAGCTAGCGGGTGCGGGGCGGGGTCCGCGGACCCCGCCCCGCCGTGCGCCACGACAGCGGCAGGTCGAGGAAGGACAGGGCGCCCTCGGGTGAGCCGCTCACGGTCTGTGTCCGGGAGACGGACGCTGCCGGCCGGCACCACGACGAGTGGGTGGGAGCCGGGAGCGAGCCGGACCGTTCGCCGATCGTCCGCTGAGCGGACGGCCCGGCCGAACGCATGACGGACAGAGGCGTCGGAGAGCGCATGAACAGCGCGCGAGGCACTGAGGCCGGGCACGAGCGACACCGAATGCCCGGAACTCCGCGTTTGGGACGGATGCGGCCCGGAGCGCCCGCGCGTGCCGGATCGTCTCCCTCGTGCGGTCGGCCGAAGGCGAGACCATCCTGGAGGGGTGGGCCCCGCCCGGGAGCCGCCCCACGGTACGGGTGGAGTTCTTCTGCGCCCCCGATGCGGACGTGAGCGCAGGGCCGCGTTCCGAGCAGGATGCCCACCGGATGCGGTGCCTGTGGCGCGAGGCGCGTACGGGGCGGGTGCCGCCGGTTCGAGGGAGGCGGGACGGATGAGCGGGTCCGGATCTGGTGCGGGCGGCAAGGCGCGGTTCGAGGACATCTACGACCAGCCCGACCCACGGGCGTACTTCCGGCGCCTCGCGCCGCTGGAGTACGAGATACCGCAACAGGCCCAGGGCGCGTTCCGGCGCGCGGCGGCCCAGCGGGGCGGCGGGACGGTGCTCGACCTGTGCTGCTCGTACGGGATCAACGCCGCGCTCCTGAACCACGACGTCACCCTGGCCGAGCTGTACGCGCGCTACACCGATCCGGCGGTCGGCGGGCTGACCTCCGCCGAACTCGCCGTACAGGACAAGGAGTTCTACGCCGCCCGACGCCGCTCGGACACCGCGCCGGTCATCGGGCTCGACGTCGCAGGACACGCGCTGCGGTACGCCCGCGAGGTCGGGCTCCTCGACGACTCCTTCGCGGAGAACCTGGAGGAGGGCGCGCCACCGAGCCCCCGGCTGCGGGCCGCGATGTCCGACGTCGGTCTGATCACGCTGACGGGCGGTGGCAGCTATCTCACCCGGCGTACCTTCGCCGCCCTCCTCGAATGGGCCGGGCGACCGGTGCGGGTGAGCGCGTTCGTCCTGCGTACGGTCTCGTACCGGCCGATCGCCGAGTGCCTGGCGGCATACGGTCTGCGGACGGTCGCCGATCCGTCGCGAACGTATCCGCAGCGCCTGTTCACCGACGCCGGTGAGCAGCGCTTCGCCGTGGAGGCGGTCCGTGCGCTGGGTGCGGACCCGGCGGGGCGCGAGTCGGAGGGCCGCTTCCACACGGTGCTGTACGAGTCGGTGCCGACGGACACTGCTCAGGAGGCGGGGGCCGGATCCCTGCAGGCCGGGCCCGCCCTCTAGGGGCGTCGTTCGACGAGGACTGCGGCCACGTCGTCGTCGAGGGCGCCCGAGCCGTAGTCGGCCAGGTCCTCGTGGAGCAGGGAGGGGAGGCGCTCGCCCGGCTCCGCCACCCACCGGGACATCCGCTCCTCCAGGGGGTAGAAGGTGCCGACGCGGTCGCGGGTCTCGCTGACCCCGTCGGTGAACAGCAGCAGCCGGTCCCCCGGCACGAAGGGAACCTCCTCCACCCGGTGGTGGGCGGGGAGCAGTACGGCCAGGTTGACCGGCAGGGACGGGTCGGCGAACTCGACGGGCCGTACGCGGTCGCCGTGCTGGAGCAGGGGGGCGGGATGGCCGCAGCTGAGGAGGCGCGCGACGTCGCCGTCGTCGGGGATCTCGAGGAGGACGACGGTGGCGAAGCGTTCGGCCGCGTCGGAGTCGGGGTCCCAGGCGCCGTAGCGGTCGAGGCCCTCCTCCAGCCGGGCGGCGAGGGCGGACAGGTCCGGGGCGTCGTAGACCGCCGCGCGGAAGGAGCCGAGCAGCACGGACGCGGTCTCGACCGCGCCGAGCCCTTTGCCCTGGACGTCGCCGAGCATCAGCCGTACAGCGCCGGGCACCTGGACGGCTTCGTAGAAGTCGCCGCCGATCCGGGCCTTGGCGGCGGCGGCGACGTACAGCAGATGGAGGTCGACGGTGCCGAGCCTGGGTGGAAGCGGGCGGAGCACCACCCGTTGGACGACATCGGCGATGGCGGTGACCTCACGCAGGGTCCGCTCGTAGCGCACCCTGGCCCGGCTCACCCAGACGGCGACCGCGGTCACCGCTGCCAGAGCCAGTTCGCTGGCCAGGATGACGGGGTAGAACGGCTCACCGCTGTCCGCCGCGAGCACCCAGCCGACCACCATGGCGACCAGACCGATGAGGGCGGTACCCCGGACGCTCCAGGTGACGGCGGCGAGGGCGGGCGCGGCGGCGAGGAGCCGGTCGTAGCGTTCCGCGTCGGCGGTGAGGGAGTCGGCCAGCACCGTCAGGATCATGACCAGGACGGGGAGCGCCCGGCCGATGTTGATCTGCGTACGCGACCGGGAGAGGGAGCGGCCGCGGTGATCACCTGAGGGCATTTCGTGATCGTACGCAGTGAGGGCGGCGGGGGCCGGGCTCCGGGACCGGGCGTGTCCGCAGCGCACCCGGCGCGCGCACGCGGCGTGTCCGCGCCGGGCAGGGAGCGGGCACGCGGCGTGTCCGCGCCGGGCAGGGAGCGTGGCCGGTCAGGACGGGGACACGGGTCCGGCCACCTCCGGCGCCTTCGCGGGTGCGGCGCGACCGGGCAGCCCGAGTGCGGCCGCCGCGCCGAGCGTCGCGACGGCGGCCAGGGCCAGGAACGTGGTCTGCATCGCGGGCACGAAGCCGGCGCGCGCGTCGAGCGTCATCAGCAGGGTCGCGGTGGCGACGCCGAGCGCCGGACCGATGTTCATGGCGGTCTGCTGGAGTCCGCCGGCGACTCCGGCCTCGGCCACCGGCGCCCGGTGTACGACGACGGCGGTCGCGGTGGCCATGACCGTGCCGAACCCGGCGCCCAGCAGGGCGAAGCAGGTACCGGTCGGCAACGCCGTCGCCGATGCGTCGAGCCGGGAGAGGAGCAGCACGCCGAGGGCGAGCAGCGCTCCCCCGCCGACCGTCGTACGGCGGGCGCCGAACCGGCGTTGCAGCACGGCCGCGGTCGGTGCGCCGACCACCATCATGACGGCGAGGGGCAGCACCCACAGCGAGCTCGACAGCGGGTCGAGTCCGCGGACGTCCTGAAGGAAGTACGTCGCCACGAAGAGCGAGCCGAAGAGGGTGGCCGACACGGCCAGGAGAGTGACGAGCCCCGCGACGACGGGCCGGGACCGCAGGAGGGCCGACGGCACGAGCGGACGGGCGGTGCGCCGTTCGTGTCGGGCGAAGGCCGCTCCGGCCGCGACGGCGGCGCCGAGCGTGAGCGTGGTCATCGCGGTCCAGCCGGACTCCGGCGCCGCCACGAGCACCTGCACCAGACAGCCCAGGGTGACGGCCAGCAGCACGGCGCCGGGCAGGTCGAGCGAGCCGGGGGAGCCGCCGCTCGGACGCTGCGCGGGTTGAACCGACGCGGGGGCCGCGGCCGGGGCGGGGACCGCGAGGGCCAGGACTCCGATCACGACGGCCGGGATCGCGGTGAGTACGAACACGGACCGCCAGCCGTGACCGGTGACCAGCGCACCGCCGATGAGCGGCCCCGCCGCCGCGGCGAGACCGATCGCGCTGGTGCGCAGGGCGATCGGCATGGCCAGCCGGTCGGGAGGGAAGGCGGCGCGCAGCATTCCCAGCGTGGCAGGTTGCAGGAGCGCCCCGCACACCCCCTGGAGCACGCGAAGGCCGATCACCCAGCCGATCCCCGGGGCGAGGGCGATGCCCGCGGACGCGGCGGCGAAGCCGAGCGTCCCGAGAGCGAAGAGCCGTCGGTGGCCGTAGCGGTCGCCGAGCCGGCCCGCGAAGACGAGCAGGCTCGCGACGGCGACGAGATAGCCGGTGCTGGTCCACTGGACCTGGGCGAAGCTCGCGCCGAGGTCGTGCTGGAGGGCCGGCTGCGCGAGGGTGAGCACGGTGCCGTCGAGGGCGACGACGGCGGCGCCGACGACGCTGCAGGCGAGGGTCAGCTGCCGTTGTCCTATCACCGCGCACCTCCCTCGGGGCCGAGGTGGGCGTCGAGTACGGCCCGGAGCAGCGGCTCAACGTCGTCCGTACGGGCGGCCAGCTGGAGGCTGCCCCAGCCCCAGAGCTGGGCGATGCCGTGCAGGTTCGCCCAGAGCGCGGCGGCCACCACGGCGGGTTCGAGGGCCGGGCCGGGCTCCGGGCGGGCGCGGGCGACGAGCCGGGCGAGAAGGTCGAAGAGCGGCAGGCTGGTCTCGCGCAGCCCGAGCCGCCCGCTTTCCAGCAGGTCGTGGCGGAACATCAGCTCGTACATGCCGCGGCGGCCCAGCGCGAAGTCGAGGTAGACGCGGGCGAGGACGTCCAGTTCGGCACGGGGGCCCTCAGGCGCATCGGGTCCTGCCGCGAGCGCGGCGGTGACGCGGTCCGCGAGCTCGACGAAGCCCTCATGGGCGATGGCCGACAGCAGGTCGAGGTGGGTCGGGAAGTACCGGCGGGGCGCCCCGTGGGAGACGCCGGCGCGACGGGCGATCTCCCGGAGGGACAGCGCCTGCGCCCCTTCCGCGTGCACCAGCTCGACGCCGGCGTCGATCAGTCGGCCGCGCAGCCCGGCCTCGGTCTCTTCAGTCATAGACACTGTCTACCAGGCTGCGTAGACAGTGTCTACCAAGATCGACTGCAATGCGACGGCCGACCGTCGATCAAGCGCGAGGGGGGCCTCCGCTACACTGTTCAACAGCGAAGGGGAGTAGCCCTGCGAACCGGTCGTCGACACACTGGAACCCTCGGGTTCCCGGTGACCGGGTCCATGCGGAAGCGCGGACGGGCGAGACCTTCGGCCAGGCATTCACCATGTCCGCATCCTGTGGGCGTGGTCCGTCATGCCGGGCCGAGTGGTTCTTCCCGTCGCCCACCGTGGTGCCGTGCGAATCCCGGGCCCGGATCGAGCAGAGAGCCCCCGGTATGCACCTCGACCCCTTGGCGATCCTCACCGCCTTCGGGCTGATCTTCCTCGCCGAGCTTCCCGACAAGACGATGTTCGCGTCCCTCGCCATGGGCACGCGGATGCGTCCGTTGTACGTCTGGTTCGGCACCTCGACCGCGTTCATCGTGCACGTCGCCATCGCCGTGGGCGCCGGCAGCCTCATCGGCCTGCTGCCCGACTGGATCGTCAAGCTCATCTCGGCCCTGTTGTTCGGCTTCGGCGCGTTCATGCTGCTGCGCAGCGGGGGCGACGACGAGGAGGGCGACGCGGGCGGCAGGACGGTGACCGGCTTCTGGCCCGTCTACTCCACCGCGTTCATGGCCGTCTTCATCAGCGAGTGGGGCGACCTGACGCAGATCACCACGGCCAACCTCGCCGCCACGAACGGCACCTGGTCGACGGCGATCGGCTCCGCCGCCGCCCTGATGAGCGTCTCGGCCCTCGCCCTGGTCGCGGGCCGCTTCATCGCGAAGCGCGTGCCGTTGAAGACGGTTCAGCGCATCGGCGGTGTGTGCATGGCGGGCCTGGCGATCTGGTCGCTGACCGAGATCTTCGTCGGCTGACCCGGTGACGGGCCGTCCCGCTCACCCACTCATCCGCTGACGCGCGCCCCGGCCGGCCGACCGCCGACCGGGGCGTGTGACTCACTCGAAGCTCCGGAAGACCCTCTCCGGATCGTGGTGCGCCTCTGCGGCGAACTCCTCGAAGCCCATGTTGCCGATGGACAGGTTGGCGTGGATGGAGTGGACTCCCGCCGGAACCGTACGGAACCGGCTGCCGAACTCGGTCAGCCAGGCGTACTCCTCGTCGTCCTCGCACTCCTCCCGGGTGACCATGGTCACCGCGAGCAGGCCGCGGTGGGCGGACGTCATCGTCGTCGCGTCGGCGAGGAAGACCACGCTCAGGTCCTTGTCGCCCGCCACTGCCGCCACGACCTCGTCCGCGTCCGCCCCGGACCACGCCGGATCGTCGACCACGAGTGCGGTGAGTTCGACGTCGTCGGTCAGGGCCGCCCGCACCTCCTGCCACGCGCTCTCGTCCTCGTAGTCGGTACGGACGACGAGTGCGTCGAACTCCCCACGGCCGGTCACGGCGGGGCGGGCCCGTGGTGCAAGGACGCGGGGGCGGGCGAAGTCCGTGTTGTCGATGAGGACGTCCATCCTCGGCAGCGGGTCGACCTCGGCGAGGTAGATGCGCTCCGCCACCAGATAGCGGTCCCGGTGAATCGCCTCCGCGTCCGAACCCGCCCAGTTCTGGTCCCGCACCGCACCGCGCCGTACCGAGAGTTCGGGGTCCACGTCGAGCCAGACGCGGTAGTCCCAGTAGTCGTCGATCTCGGGCCGGAAGGCGAAGACCCCGTCCACGACGAGCACGGCGTCCGGGGCGAGCGGGGTGCGGTGCGCGGAGTGGTCGACCTGGGTGAGCGGGTCGATGCCGCACAGGGCGCAGGAGTCCGCCTCGGGTGACCGGGCGGGGTCCAGGAGCAGACTCCTGACCCGCTCGTAGTCGTACGCGTTGCGGTAGTAGCCCTCGCCGGACTCCCGGTCGTAGAGGTGCCGGTCCTTCCAAGGCTTCTTGAAGTCGTCGAGCGTCGCCCGGAGCACCGGCCGTCCCGCGCCCGCGATCCAATCGGCCAGCTCGTGCCCGAAGCTCGTCTTGCCGGCCGCGGTGAGCCCGTCGATCCCGACGAGCAGGCGTCCGTGCCCACGCGCCAGGATCGCCGTCGCCATCTCCTCGACCAGCGCGGCCCGTTCGGCCGAGGCCGGCGCGGGGACCGGCTGCTGCCAGGTCGATGGTGAGTGGTGGACGTCGGCTCGCTGCGCAGTCATGGGCCGAACCTATCGACCGGGTCCGCACGGCGGACATCCGGGTGGCGCCGTCGTCGTAACTCCCCGGTGAGGCACCGAACCACAGTGACGCCGACCGCAGAACGGCATGCGCGGGCCAGGGCATCGCCCCGGTCGACGACCGGCGCCGCATGCGGACGGACCCCACACCACGCCGTCACCACTCCCGGGCGGCCACCAGCTCCTCCGTGTCTGCATCGGCGAATCCATAGGCCGTGGCGACGAACCAGAAGTTCTCGGCGATCTCCTCACGGGCGACGGTCTCGATCTCGCTCCCGGCCTCCAGGAAGTCCGCCTCCAGGGCGTTGAACTCCTCGGTGGCCACCTCCGTGAGCGCGTACAGCGCCGTCAGATCGGCCGGCTGCTCGGCCTCGATCCGCTCGCAGAGCCGTTGCAGGATCGCCTTCCCCTTGTCGACGACGCTGTCCGGGTAGTACCCGTCCTCGTACAGCGCGCGCAGAAACGCGTACTCCGCCACCTGCTGGTTCGTGATGGACATGCGATCCCCTTCACCTCTCGATCACCGACGGGTCCATCGTTCCCCACACCACTGACAACGGCCTCCGCTCAGAGTTCCTTCGGTCCGTAGAGGGCGGCGGACGCGCCCGTCGCGAGGGCCCAGTAGCGGTCACCGTACGACCAGTGCCACCACTCGGTGGGGTAGTTGACGAGCCCGGCACCGGCGAGCGCGGTGCCGAGGATCTCCCGGTTCCGCCGGGCCTCGGCGGTGATCCCGGGGGCGTCCGTGTAGCACGCCCCGGCGCTCTCCTCCGGGCTCGCGTTCATCCGGGTGCCCAGGTCCAGTTCCCGCCCGTCGTGATCGGCGAGGGTCAGATCGACGGCCGATCCCGCGCTGTGCGGCGCGAGCTCGGGCGGGGAGACATAGCGGCTGGCCGCGGTGTGGACGTCCTGTGCGGGCCAGTCGGGGTGGGCGGCGCGCAGTTCGTCGCCGTACTCCGTGAAGTACCGCCGCTGCAGGGACAGCGGGCGGTAGCCCTCCACGTACAGCAGTCGCAGTCCGTCGGGCAGCCGTGTCTGGGCCTGGAGCAGCCGGTCGAGGACACCCGCCCGCAGATGGGCGAAGGCGCCCGCGTCGTCCCGCTTGCGCGGGTCGACGAGCAGGGAGCCCTCCTCGCGTACGTCCACGAGCCGTTCGCCGCACTCCTCGACGGGGACGGCGGCGACCTTGGGGTCCGACATCAGGGTGATCTCACTCATGGACCCGATCATGCCCCCACCCGCCGGGGTCCGATGACGACGGGTCAGTCCGGTCGCTTGCGCAGGGCTCCCAGGTAGACCCCGATGAGGATGAGCGGGGTGCCGATGAGCAGCGAGGCCGTGAGGGGTTCGTCGTCCAGCCAGGCCGACACCAGGATGGTGACGACGGGGATGACGACGAAGACGTACGCGGCCCGTGACGCGTCCCAGCGGTGGACCACGAACAGGAAGAGGACGAAGGTCAGCACGGAACCGGCGACGACCAGATAGGCCAGTGCCCACCAGGTAGCCGCGCGGTCGGGGAGCCGCCAGGTGTCGCCGGCGGCGAGCGAGGCGGCGAACAGCAGGACGGAAGCAGCGGTCATGCCCACCGCGTTCATCGTGACCGCGTGGACCTTCGGCAGCCGTCGTACGAGCACGGTGGCCTGCGCGAACGCCAGCATGCTGCCCAGGATCGCGAGGAGGGACAGCACGGGCACGCCGCCCTCCAGGGATCCGTGCGAGATGACCGCGACTCCGGCGGTGGCGAAGACGGTGCCGACGGCCGCCATGAGGCGGAAGCGTTCGAGGCGCTGTGCCACGGCGAGCAGCAGGGTCGCGAGCGGGACCAGGGACAGGATGGTCTGGCCGAGTCCGGCGTGGATGCGGACCAGCGCGTAGTACGCGAGCGCGAAGGTCACACCGAAGTTGAGGACGCCGAAGAGGATCGCCCCGGCGAGTGCTCGGCCGCGCGGGAACTCCAGTCGGCGTACGGCCATCACGGCCAGAAGGAGCAGCGAGGCGGCGCCGAACCGCACGGCCGCGCCCCACAGCGGATCGAGTTCACGGTTGCTGAATCGGACGCCGACCGCGTTTCCGCCCGCGAGGACCGCCACGGCCAGGAACACGGCGAGCGTCACGCGGTCTGAGGCACGCTGCACCGGCCCACCGTAGCGGCGGCGCTTCCCCCGCCCCGCACGGGACACACCGCCCCTCGGGCCTCCTTCAACCCTGTGCGGCGACCGTCTCGACGAAAGCTCTGATCAGCGCGTTCTCGGCGGCCGTCGGCCAGACGAGGCCGTACTCGATGGGCGGCGCGTCGCGCAGGGGTACGTAGGACACGCCCGGGCGCGGGTGGTAGCGGGCGCCCCGGGCCGAGCCCGGGGAGACTCCGCGGCCGGCGCTCACATAGGAGAGGACCTCCTGCCAGGAGGCGGCCACCGGACCGCGGGGGATGACCGCCCCGGAGGGGGTGCGGGCGGGGTAGTGGGCCTCCAGCCAGGAGCGGGAGTTGGCGCCCGCCGGGGTGATCAGTGGCACGCCGGCGAGGTCGTCGAGCGAGACGGATTCCCGGCGGGCGAGAGGATGGGCGGCCGGGACGAGGAGGACCCGGGGCTCGCTGGAGAGGACGGGGCCGGTCGTGAGCCCGGGTTCACGGGCCGGGAAGGCGGTGAGCAGGACGTCGAGTTCGGCGTCCTGGAGCGGCCGGACCCCGCCGTCGAGCGGCACCTCCCTGATCTGGATCTCGCAGCCGGGGTGGCTCGCGAGGAAGGCGTCGGCGGCCGTGGCGAGCAGTTCGCCGCTCCAGGGAGCGCCGAAGCCGGCCCGGAGCGTGCCGTGGACACCGCGGCCGGCGGCCGTGGCGCGTTCCAGGGCGGCGAGGATCTGCCGATGGGCGGGGCGCAGGTCGTCGTCGAGGCGGCGGCCGACCGGGGTGAGGCGGACGCTGCGGCTGGTGCGCTCGAACAGCGGCGTGCCCACCCGGCGCTCCAGTTTCTTGACGGTCTGGCTGATCCTGCCGGTGGAGACGCCCAGGCGTTCCGCCGTGCGGCCGAAGTGCAGCTCTTCGGCGAGCGTCAGGAACGCCTCCAGTTCGTGCCGTTCGAGCATCGCCCCGACCCCCATCGTTGAGTTTCACTAAACGCCGCTTGCATTGTTGCACCTTGATCGGCCCGGTCGGCGGACCGCAGCCTGGGGTCATGAATCCGCTGACCGACGCGGCGCCTAGGGCCACCGCCGCCCGCCCCGTCAACCGCCCCGTCACCCGGCCGAACGTCCTGGTGATGGCGGTGGCGGGGGCGGTCACCGTCGCCAACATCTACTTCCCCCAACCGCTGCTCGACGCCATCGCCCGGGGTCTGGGCGTCTCCCAGCACACCGCGGGCCTGGTCTCCTCCGCCGCCCAGCTCGGGTACGCGCTCGGTCTGCTGCTCATCGTCCCTCTCGCCGACACCGCCCGGCTCCGCCGCCTCACCACCGTGCTGCTCGCGCTGACGAGCGGCGGGCTCCTGGTGGCCGCGGCGGCGCCGAACGCACTGACCCTCACGGTCGCGACGCTCGCCGTCTCCACCACCACCGTCCTGCCGCAGGTCCTCACCCCGGTCGCCGCCTCCCTCGCCGAACCCGGCGACCGCGGGCGGGTCGTGGGGCTCATCGGCCTGGGGCTCACGCTGGGATCGACCCTCTCCCGTACCGTCTCGGGCGCGGCCTCGGACGCCGGCGACAGCTGGCGTACCGCCTACCTGTTGGCCGCTGCGGCGACGGCGGCCCTGCTCTTCGTCGTGCCCCGCGCCCTCCCCGAACGCGCCGGGCCCACGACGGACCGACTGCCGTACCCGCGACTTCTTGCGAGCCTGCCCCGGCTCTTCGTCGAGCACCGGGCGGTGCGGGCCTCGGCACTGACCGGCGCCGCGGTCTTCGCCGCGTTCAGCGTCTTCTGGGCGACGCTCGCCTTCCATCTGGCGGCCCCGCCGCTGGGACTCGGCCCGGGGGTGGCGGGGCTCTTCGGGCTCCTGAGCCTGCCCGGGGCGTTGCTCTCGGCGTACGCGGGACGGCTCACCGACCGCCACGGAACGGGGGTGGTGAACGCATGGTCGCTGCTCTGTGTGGCGGTCTCCTTCCTCGTCGTCGGGATCGGGGCGTTCTCCCTCGCGGCACTGGTGATCGGGGCGAATCTGCTGATCCTGGGAACCAGCGCCTGTCAGGTGGCCAATCAGGCGCGGATCTTCGGCCTCGGCACCGAGGTCGCGGCCCGAGTGAACACCGTCTTCATGCTGTCCACGTTCACCGGCGGCGCGATCGGCTCGTTCACCGCGGTGTGGCTGTACGGGGCGTACGGCTGGACGGTGACGATCATTGCCGCGGCCGGGTTCACGGCCCTGGCCGCCGTCGCGGTCGCCGCGACACGCCGTGCCGCCCCGAGTTGCGCACCGGGCAACACGCGCGAGGCTGGGAATCACGACCCGCGCACCCTCGCAGGGAGAGACGATGCATGATCTCGCGGCCCTCGCCGACGAACACCTGGCCAACGCGCGCACCGCCGCGCACGGCCGGAGCGCCCATGTGGTGGTGCACGACGGGGTGCTCCGGCAGAGCGTGATCGCGCTGGTGTCGGGCACGGCGCTCGACGAGCACAACGCACCACCGGCGGCGAGTCTGCAGGTGCTGCGGGGGCGGGTGCGGCTGACGGCGGCCGGATGGTCCGAGGAGCTGTCGGCGGGCGCGCTCCAGATGATCCCGAAGGAGCGACACGGGCTCACCGCCCTGGAGGACGCCGTGGTGCTGCTGACCGCCGTCAACGACTAGCGAGGCCTGTCGGATCAGGCCGGATCAGCTGCGGGCCCCCTCGGCTCAGCCGGCCACCCGAGCGCCGGTCGATTCCGCGACGCGGGCGGCGGTGTCCTCCGGCAGTACGGGCGGTTCGCCCGTGGTCCAGACGGCCCGCACGGACATCCGGCTGACGCGCCAGCCCTTGTCGGTACGTCGGACCTCCCCCTCGTAGACGCCTCCGACCGTGAAGAGGGGATCGGCGCCCTCGCCGCGTGCCTGAAGGGTGGCGTCCAGATGGACATGGGTCATATGGGCGTTCCAGCGGACGTGGGCCGTCCGCGCGCCCGGTTCGGCCCTGACGACTACGTCGGAGGAGGCGTGCAGGGTGGCCGCGAACCGGCCGATGGCCTCCTCGACGTGGTGTACGGCGTCGGCTCCCTCGGCCACACCGAGCGGCGTCGTCGTCCGCAGGTCGTCGGTGAAGTAGGCGTCGGCCCATCCCTTCTCGAACCGCCGCTCGTCCATGGCGCGGAAGAAGCCGCTGATGAGAGTGGCGATCTCGAACTGGTCCCGAAGATTCGTCGTGCTGCTCAGCTCGCTCATGCCTCGATCATTCGACCTCGACCACGCTTGAGGTCAAGGGAATCCCGCACCCTTCTGCCTCGTCGCGCTCACACGGTCTCGTTCAAGTCCCGCGCGTAGTACTCGATGGCCCGCCGGTATCGGTGAACGCCCGGATCGCCGCTGGTGGTCGCCAGCAGATTCAGCAGCAGCTGTGCGGACTCGTGGTGTTCGCCGGTGTTGAACAGCGCCATCGCGAGGAAGGTGCGCAGCGCGCCGTCGTCCGGGAACTCCTCCACCGCGCCGCGCAGGGTGGCGACGGCCTCCTCGTACCGGCCGAGAACGCGGAAGGTGCTGCCGAGACCGAGGAGCGCGCCCCTGCGGTCCCCCTGCGAAAGCCCGGCGCCGGGCGACTTCAACGCACGCTGGTAGAAGGGGACGGCCTCGGCCTCCAGACCGAGCACGTCGTGGGCCCAGGCGGTCTGGTACGCGACCTCGGCGTCGTCGGGGTACCGCGCGGCGAGCTCCACAAGGCGGTCCCTGGCCTCTTCCTGCCGGCCCTGCTCGCGCAGTCCTACCGCCTCGGCCAGCCGTCCGTTCCGCTCGTCATCGCTCATGGAGTCATCGTCGCAGGTCGTGCGGGACTGGCTCGCGGCGGCTGCCAGATGACGGATCGCCATACTCCACCCCGGTGGTTGTGGCGGCCGGGCCCATAGAAGGCCCGCGCGGCCCGCGCCTAACCTCCCGGCCATCGACCCGACTTGAACGAGCCGCCCGGGAGACCCCATGCGTCCATTCCGTCCGCTCCGCCCACGCGGGCCGCGCCGGCTGACAGCCCTGCTGCTGTTCGCCGCCGCGACCCTCTTCCCCGTCGCGACACCGGCGGCCGCCGCCCCCGCCGCGGCCCCCGTCCCCGTGCCGGGCACCCTCCAGCCGTACACGATCGACGCCGTCCACAGCTCCGGGGTGTCGTCGGGCGGCTACATGGCCACCCAGCTCCATGTGGCGTACTCCGGTACGTTCAGCGGCTCGGCGGCCTTCGCCTCGGGGCCGTACAACTGCGCCCAGAACACGCTGAACCTCGCCCTCTACGCCTGCATGGACACCATGCAGAACCTTCAGCTCGCGACGTTGGAGCAGACCACCCGGGACTGGTCGGCCCAGGGACTCGTCGACCCGGTGGCGAACCTGGCGGGCGACCCGGTCTACGTCTTCAGCGGCTCGAACGACACGACGGTCAAGCGGCCGGTGGCGGACGCGCTGGCCGACTACTACGGACGGTTCGGAGCCCGCGTCCAGTACAACCGGAGCACTGCGGCCGGGCACGCCTGGATCAGCCCGCTCGGCCCCAACTCCTGTACGGTCACGCAGACTCCGTGGATCAACAACTGCGGCATCGACGCCGAGCGGGACCTGCTCGGCCATCTGCTGGGCTCCGTGGCCGCGCCCAGCCCGACCCCCGGCGGAAGCCTGATCCAGTTCGACCAGAACGCCTACGCACCCGGTGGCGCGGCGGCGCCGCTCTCGCTGGACGACAAGGGCTTCGTCTATGTGCCGACGTCCTGCGCCGGGGGCGCGACGTGCTCCTTGATGGTGGCACTGCACGGCTGCAAGCAGGGGTACGGATATCAGGGCTTCGGAACCAGGTTCATCGACAACGCGTACCTCAACGAGTACGCCGACACCAACGACATGATCGTGCTGTACCCGCAGGCCGTCCCGACGGCGACGCTGGAGAACCCCAACGGCTGCTGGAACTGGTGGGGTTACCTCGGTGACTCGTCGTACGCGCGGCACGGCGGCGAGCAGATCGAGGCCATCATGGGGATGGTCCGTGCGCTGCGCGGCTCCACTCCCCCGCCCGTGACCGACCGGGTGACGTTGTCGAGCGTGGACGCGCAGGACGGCTATGTGAAGGCCGCGGCCGACGGATCGGGTCCGGTGGTGGGCACCCTGGAGGACTCCTCCGGCCTGGCGCTCGGCCGTGGCACCGACGGCAAGCTGAACCGCACGCTGCTCTCCTTCGACACCTCGAAGATCCCTGCGGGCAAGGAGATCACCCGGGCCTATCTGACGGTGAACCGCAGCAGCGGCTCGGGCGATCCCTGGGCCTCCCCGGCGGGCAACAAGCTGCTCGTGGACGTCACGACGGGCTGCTTCGGGGCGTGCACCGTCGAGCCCGCGGACTGGTCGGCCGCGGCCACGACGGCGGGCGGGGCGCAGATCGCCTCGTTCTCCTCGGGCTCCGCCTCCTCCACGGATCTGTCGGCGGCGGCGCTCGCGGCCATCGACCGCTCCGGCACGACCCAGGTCCGCCTCCGCTTCGAATCGGCCCAGGCGGCGACGGCGTATCTCTTCGTCAACCAGTCCACTCCGGTGACGCTGACGGTCGAGTACCGCTGACCCCGACCCGCCGGACGGGCGCCCCGCGGGGCATCACCCGTCCGGCGGACAGCTCGGGGGCCACTTCGCACTCCCCGACAGCCGCCGAGCGCCGCATGACCGCGCGGGCGGCGTCCGTCGCGGCCACGATCCGTCACGGACACCGGCGGGTGGGAAGCGCCGGCTGCTGTTCCAGTGAAGGGAGTACTGCCCGGACGTCGACGCACCTGGACGGCACCTGATGACGATGTCTCCCCTCGGTTCCTTCGGTGGACCGGACCCGTTCAACGAGCTCCTCAACCGCTTCTTCGGGATGTCGCCGGCGGCCTCTCCCCCGGCCGTCCAGCGGGTGCCGATCGGCAGGCTGCTGACGGATTCGGCGCGTCAGCTGCTGGACCGGGCCACCACCCGTGCCGCCGACGACGGCAGCGCCGACCTCGACACCGAGCACCTGCTCTGGGCCTGCACCCAGATCGACCCCGCCCGCAGCCTGCTCGCCCAGGCGGGCGCCGATCCCGACGAGTTGGGCAAGGCGATCGCGGAGGTCCTTCCGGCCGAGAGCAGCGTTCCGTCCGCGGAGCCGGGGCTCACCCCGGCCGCCAAGCGGGTCCTCCTGCGGGCCTACGAGCGCTCGCAGGTGTCGGGGGTCTCGTACATCGGCCCCGAGCACATCCTCGGCGCGCTCCTCGACGACCCGAACGGGGCGGCTGTGAAGGTGCTGAGCGGATACGGCACGGATGTCGACGGACTGCGGTCCACGGCCGACCGGACGGCGCGGCCGGAGGGCGCCCCGGCGGCCAGGCCGGAGAGCAGGACGCCCACGCTCGACGAGTACGGCCGGGATCTGACCGAGGAGGCGCGGGCGGGGAAGCTCGACCCGGTGGTGGGGCGGGCGGAGGAGATCGAGCAGACCGTCGAGATCCTCTCCCGCCGCTCGAAGAACAACCCGGTCCTCATCGGCGAGCCGGGCGTCGGCAAGACCGCGATCGTGGAGGGGCTCGCCCAGCGGATCGTGGCGGGCGAGGTGCCGAAGACCCTGGAGGGCAAGCGGGTCATCGCCCTGGACCTGTCCGGGCTCGTCGCCGGGGCGCAGTACCGCGGCCAGTTCGAGGAGCGGCTGAAGAACGTCATCGACGAGGTGAAGGCGGACGCGGACTCGACGGTGCTGTTCATCGACGAGCTGCACACGGTGGTGGGTGCGGGCGCGACCGGCGAGGGCTCGATGGACGCGGGAAACATGCTCAAGCCGGCGCTGGCCCGCGGCGAGCTGCATGTGGTGGGCGCGACGACGATCGACGAGTACCGGCGGTACGTGGAGAAGGACGCGGCGCTGGAGCGGCGCTTCCAGCCCGTGATGATCCCGGAGCCCTCGGTGGAGGAGACGGTCCTGATCCTGGAGGGTCTGCGGGACTCCTACGAGGCCCACCACCAGGTCCGCTACAGCGATGCCGCGCTCGTGGCGGCCGCCGAGCTGTCCGACCGCTATGTCTCCGACCGGTTCCTGCCCGACAAGGCCATCGACCTGCTGGACCAGACGGGTGCCCGGGTGCGGCTGCGTTCGCTGGGCAAGTCGACGGAGGTGGTCGGCCGCGAGGACCGGCTGGCGAAGCTGCGCCGCGAGAAGGACGAGGCCGTCGGCGCCGAGGACTTCGAGAAGGCGAACGAACTCAAGCAGGAGATCGCCCGCCTGGAGGGCGAGCTGGCCGGGGTCGAGGAGCGGCGCGAGGGTGTGATGGAGGTGACCGCCGACGACATCGCGGAGGTGCTGTCCCGGCGTACCGGCATCCCCGTGGCGCAGATGACACAGAGCGAGAAGGAGAAGCTCCTCAAGCTGGAGGACGCCCTGCACAGCCGGGTGGTGGGTCAGGACGAGGCGGTCACCGCCATCGCCCAGGCCGTGCGCCGCAACCGGGCGGGCATGGGCGACCCGAACCGTCCGGTGGGCTCGTTCCTCTTCCTCGGCCCGACCGGTGTCGGCAAGACCGAACTGGCCAAGGCACTGGCGGAGTTGCTGTTCGGCGACGAGAGCGGCATGGTCCGCTTCGACATGAGCGAGTTCCAGGAGAAGCACACGGTCTCCCGGCTCGTCGGCGCCCCGCCCGGGTACGTCGGTCACGAGGAGGCGGGTCAGCTCACGGAGAAGGTGCGCCGCCAGCCGTACAGCGTGCTGCTCTTCGACGAGGTGGAGAAGGCGCACCCCGATGTCTTCCACACCCTGCTGCAGGTGCTCGACGACGGGCGTCTGACGGACTCCCAGGGGCGAACGGTCGACTTCCGCCACTGCGTGGTCATCATGACGTCGAACATCGGCGCCCAGCGGATCCTGGCCCATCACGGCGACGTCTCGGAGATCCGGGAGGACCTGAAGAAGGATCTGCGGGCCTACTTCGCGCCCGAGTTCCTCAACCGCATCGACGAGACGATCATCTTCCACGGTCTCGCCGCGGACGATCTCACCCGGATCCTCGACATGCTGCTGCGGCAGAGCGAACGCCGGGTCCGGGCCCAGGGCCTGGAGCTGGAGGTGACGGAGGCGGCGAAGAAGCTGCTCGTCGCCCACGGCCACCAGCCGGAGTTCGGCGCCCGGCCGCTGCGCCGCACGATCCAGGCGGAGCTCGACAACAGGATCGCGGACCTGCTCCTCGGCGGTGAGGCCGACCCCGGCGACACGATCGTGGCGGACGTCGTGAACGACGCCCTGGTGTGCCGGGTGAGCAAGCAGGAGGCCGGCTCGGCGGCCGCGTGACCCCCTCAGCCCGCGGGGCACGGAAGTGACATCTCCCCTTCCGGCCCCGCGGCCCATGCCGTCGACCCTTCCGGCCCGCGGCCCCATGCTGTCGCCCCTTCCCGGCCTGCGACCCCAAGCCGTCGCCTTCCAGCCCGCGGCCCCATGCCGTCTCCGTGCTCACTCGCCGCGCAGCGCCTCCGAGATGGTGAGGCGCGCGGCACGGCGGGCGGGGATCAGGGCACCGAGGACGGCGAGCGTGACGCCGGCCAGGCCGAGCAGGGCGAGGGTCGGGGCGGCCCAGACGTCGAGGACCGAGTTCGGGAGCGTCACCAGCGCCGCCTCGGCCACGAGCGGTACCACCACCCGGTGGGCGACCATGCCGAGCGGCACGCCGATCAGGCCGCCGAGCGCCCCGAGCGCCGCCATCGACGTCACCACCATGGCGATCACCTGACGCGGGGTCATCCCGATCGACTTGAGCATCCCCATGTCCCTGCGTCGCTCCCTGGTGTTGAGGACGACGGTGTTGAAGACGCCGAGCGCCGCGACCGTGCCGAGCATCAGGGACAGGGCCGTGGAGAGGCTGATGACGGCGACCGTGAAGGAAGCGGGTTCGTTGAGGATGGGGTACAGGCCGGGGCCCGCCGCCTTGTCCACCGCGACCGCGTACTTCTCCGCCGTGGTCCCGGGGTCGAGCTTGACGTGGTAGCGGTACTGGTGGGTCTGCGGCCGGTGGTTCGCGTCGAGCCGGGACAGTGTCCCCCGGTCGAGCAACAGCCGGTTCGGCTCATGGTTCATCAGTGAGCCGACGACGGTCACCTCGGTCCTCTTCCCTTCCAGGACCAGGGTCAGCCGGTCGCCCACCTTCCCGCCGGTCTGCTTCAGGAACTCCGAGGCCACGACGGTCTCCCCGGGGCCGTTCAGCCACCGCCCGTCGACGAGCTGCTTGTCGTATCCGAGCTTCGCGTGGTCGCCGCGGAGGAAGAACCCCTCTACGGCGTCCGCGCGTCCGGCCAGGGTGAGGTCGACGATGAGGTCGGGCGTGACCTCGGCCGCGCCCGGCACGGAGCGCAGCAGCGCCTCCATCTCGGCGTCGCTCCGTTGCTTCGCCGTCTCCTCACCGAAGAAGGGGTTCGCCGGCCTCATGGTGAGATCGACGTCCTCCTGCGAAGCCTCCGTCACCTTCACGACGGTGTCGGCGAGGCCGCTCGCGAAGGTCACCGTCAGCACACCGAGCACGATCGCGGAGAGCGTCAGTACGGTGCGACCGGGCCTGGCCAACGGGAGACCGAGGCCCAGGCTGACCGCTCGCGGCAGCCGCGTCCCGCTCAGCAGGCGCTGGATCCGCAGCCCGTGACCGGTCCGACGCGGGGCGCTGCCGGCGCTGATGGCCTCGGTCGCGGAGAGCCTACGGGCCCGCAGCGCCGGGACGAGCGCGGCGAGGAGCACCACGAGCGGCATCCCGATCAGGGCGGCGAGCTCCACCCGGAGGCTGATCCCCTCGATGCGCAGACCGGTTCCCTGGAAGGCGCCGGACAGCAGTGGGCGGGCGGCGAGGTCGCCAAGGGCGGTGCCGAGCAGACAGCCGACCACGGCCGGTACGGACACCATCAGCAGGTAGACGGCCGTGACCTGACTGGGCGTGAAACCCAGTGCCTTGAGCACACCGATGTGCCGGAAGCCGGAGACCACGGCGCCGCTCACCACGTTCGCCACGATCAGTACGGCGACCGCGAGGCCGAGGAGTCCGAAGACCAGGAGGAAGGGCACGTACGAGCCGGGGCCGGACGCCACGTCCCGCTGGATGGTGAGGTACGAGTGCGAGGCGAGCAGGGAGTCGGACGGGAGGCCGGCACCGACCGCGGCGAGCCCTGCCGCCACGTCGGCGTCCGTCGCGTGGTCGGTGAAGCGGTAGAGCATCTCGCTCATGGTGGGGCCGAGCGCGTCGATCTGGTCCGGTGAGACCCAGCCGTCGGCGCTGTTGCTCAAGCTGTGCGCGTAGCCGACGACGGTGAGGGCCGGCAGGCCGGGCACCTTGATCGTGTCGCCGAGCGGGAAGCCGGGGTGCTCCGCCTCGAAGGGCAGCAGGGCGGCCGCGGGCCGCGAGTCGTTGACGACGATCTCACCGGGAGCGGTGGCCCAGCGGCCCTTCCACAGGTCGACGCGGTCCACGTCCCCGCCGGGCCCGGAGCGGCCGACCACGTTGAAGGGGCCCACGTAGCGGGGCTGGTTTCCTGCGGGGACCTGGAGGACGGCCAGCGGGTACGGGCCGGCTGCCGCCTCTACGCCGGGTGCCTCGGACGCCTCGGTCAGCCGCGCGTCCGTGACCTCGGCCGCGTCGTAGGCGGCGACGGCGTGTGCCCCGCGCTGCTGGGCGAAGCCCTTGTCGAAGGGTCCCGAGGCCGCATCGAGGAGGCCGAGGGCCACCACGATCGTGGCGGTGGAGAAGAGGACGACGAGGCCGATGACGAAGGTCTGCAGTCGGCGGCGCCGGACGGCCGCGCGCGAGGCGCGCCACACCGCGCTCATGCCGTGCGCTCCACGCTGCGCTCGCCGGCCACCCGGCCGTCGACCATGTCGACGATCCGGCCGGCGCAGCGCGCCGCCATCCGCTCGTCGTGGGTGACCATGAGCAGGGTCTGCCCGATCTGGTTGAGGTCGAGGAGCAGATCCATGATCTGTTCGCCCGCCCGGGTGTCGACGGCACCGGTCGGCTCGTCCGCGAGGAGCAGCGCGGGCCGGTTCATCAGGGCGCGGGCGACCGCGACACGCTGGCGTTCGCCGCCGCTGAGCACCGCCGGGTAGGCGCCCCGGCGGTCGGCGATACCGAGTTCGTCGAGGAGTTCCAGGGCACGGCGGCGGGCCTGCGCGGCCGGCGTGCCGGTGAGCTGCGCGGCAAGGGCCACGTTGTCGAGGGCCGGCAGGTCGTCGAGCAGGTTGAAGAACTGGAAGACCATGCCGATGCGGCGCCGCCGGAAGAGGGCCAGTTGTTTCTCGTTCATGCCGGTGAGCTCGTCGCCGTGGACGAACACGCTCCCGGAGGTGGGCCGGTCGAGTCCGGCGACCATGTTGAGCAGGGTGGACTTGCCGCACCCCGAGGGCCCCATGACGGCGACGGCCTCGCCGCTGCGGATCTCCAGCGAGACGCCGTCCAGGGCGGTGGTCTCCCCGAACTCCTTGCGTACGCCGTCGAGTCGCACGACGATCTGGTCGGTCCGGCCGGTGCCGGTCTCTATGTCCGTGGTCATGGCAGGAAAGCTACGGTCCGGGTCTCGGGTGGGGCATCACTCCCCCGAGGTATCCGCGGAGCCGTGTCATCCTGGGGATGTATGCGGCTGCATCCCCGTACTGATGCGGATGACCTGGCGTTCTGCGAGGGTGAACCCCGTGGGTGGATCATGGATGGGGTGGTGGGCGGCCGGTGCGGTGGCGGCGCTCGGGGCCGTCGCGGGATGGCTGGCGGTGGCGTTGGTACGGGCCCGGCGGCTGCAGCGCAGGACGCTGGAGGAGCGGAGACGGCTGCTCGAACGGGAGCGGGAGAGCGCGGCCCGGATCGCGGTCGAGGAGGAACGCGCCCGGATCGCCCGCGAGTTGCACGACGTCGTCAGCCACAATGTGGCGCTGATGGTGGTGCAGGCGAGTGCGGCCCGCGAGGTGCTGGCCACGCTGCCCGAGGAGGCGGCGACGGCGATGGAGGCCGTCGAGTCGGCGGGCCGGGACACGATGACCGAGCTGCGTCATCTGCTCGGACTGCTCGCGCCCTCGCCGAGCGGTGAGGACGAGCCGTACGCTGCGGAACTCTCCCCGCTCGCTCCGCAGCCGGGTCTGGGCCGGCTCGGTCCGCTGGTCGACCGGATCGCCTTCGCGGGGCTGCCGGTCGAGGTGCGGATCTCGGGAGAGCCGCGGCCGCTGCCGACCGGGGTGGAGGTGACGGTGTACCGGATCGTGCAGGAGGCGCTGACGAACGCGCTCAGGCACGGCGACGGGGTGAAGGCGGAGGTGTCGGTGCGATACGGGGAGCGGTACGTGCGGGTGGAGGTGCTGAACAGCGGACCGAGCGTGCTGTCCGGCGACGCCGCGCCGAAGCTGTCGCTCCGTGACCACGCCGGTGCGGGCCGCGGGTTGATCGGGCTGCGCGAGCGGGTCGCGGTGTACGGCGGGGAGCTGGACGCCCGGCGACGGCTCGGTGGCGGATACCGCGTCCGGGCCCGGATACCGCTGGACGGCGCGTGACGGCCGCGGGCACGGCTCCGTCCCCTCGGGCGCCTCGGGTGCTCATCGCCGACGACCAGGCTCTGATCCGTACCGGCTTCCGGCTGATCCTGACGACTCGCGGCATCGAGGTCGTCGGGGAGGCGTCCGACGGGGCCGAGGCGGTGGCAGCGGCGCGGCGACTGCGCCCGGACGTGGTCCTGATGGACATCCGGATGCCGGGGATGGACGGCCTGGAGGCCACGCGGAGGATCCTTGCCGAGTCGCCGCGTCGCAAGGTGCTGATGCTGACGACCTTCGACCTGGACCGGTATGTGTACGCGGCGCTGGCCATGGGTGCGAGCGGGTTTCTGCTGAAGGACGTGACGCCGGAGCATCTGGCGGCGTCCGTACGGCTGGTGGACACGGGCGACGCGCTGCTGGCGCCGTCGATCACCCGCCGTCTGGTGGAGCGCTTCGCGAGCGGCGACCGGGTGTCGGGGGCGGGCGGCGACGCGCCCGCGGTTCACCGTGATCTGGCGGCGCTGACGCCCCGGGAGCGGGAGGTGCTCACGCTGATGGGGCGCGGGCTCTCCAACATGGAGCTGGCCGAGAGGCTGACGCTGAGCGAGGCGACCGTGAAGACCCACGCGGCCCGGATCTTCGCGAAGCTGGCGCTCCGGGACCGGGCCCAGGCGGTGGTCCTCGCGTACGAGACGGGCCTGGTCACCCCGGGCGGCGCGATGGAGGGCTGACGGGCCGGCAGTTCAGGAGGACTTGGTCCATTCGAGGGTCACCCGCAGGTTCGCGCTGGTGCTGCCCTTGACGATGAGTGCGGTCAGGCCGCCCGCGTCCAGGCCCAGTTCGCAGCCGAACTCCACCGTCGCCCGGTCCGGCGCCGCCTGGTTCAGCGCGTGGCTGAGCTGGCCGGCGAAGGAGGACAGGGCGCGGGTGACCCCGGAGAGGTCGGGGACACGGTCGCCCAGGCCCTCCAGCTCCGAGTCGGGACCGAGTCGCTCCGCCTCCACGTAGAGCACGGCGCCTTCGACCTCGACCTTGGTGACGTCCCGCATCACGGATCCCTCCGAGGGTGGGTGGCGAGCAGAGCGCCAGTATCACCGAGCGGTGGCCGGAGCCCGGGCAACAGGGCTCCCGAGGCGTGGCGGGGCGAGCCCGGGGTGCGGCGGCGTATGTGAGGGCACGCCCGCCGTCGTGGGGAGGGGCGGCCGCACACGCGGTGCCGACGTGGAGTGCCGCCCGTCGGAGGAAGGCCTCGTGCGATCCCCCGGCGGCCGGGACTCCCGACCGCCGGACAGGGCACGCGACGTATCCCGCCCGAACTCACCGGGGCGGTTCCGGCAGCTCCTCGCCCGTCTCCAGGAGGGACTTGAGGCTGGAGAGCAACGCCGGCCACCCCTCGCCGATCATGCCGCGCATGGTGCTGTCCGGCTCCAGGTCGTCGTGCACGACGGTGAGCTTGACCGTGTCCCCGGCAGGCTCGATCTCGAACGTCACCTTCGAGCGGCGCTCCTTGGCGAGCTTCGCGTACACGTCGTCCCCGATGCCGACCGCCTCGGCCCACTCCGGCGTGAAGGTGTGCCAGGTGTACGAGAGTCGCCGGCCGGGCTCGGCCGCGAGGACCACCTGCTCGGGGTCGCTGGTCCTGCGGCCGCCCTCGTCCCAGACCATCGGCGATCCGGCCGTCCACGTGGTCTCGAAGGTCACGCCCCAGTAGCGCCTCGTGAAGTCCGGGTCGGTGAGGGCCTGCCACAGCTCGTCGGGGGTGGTGCGGATGTAGGTGGTGTAGACGAACGCGTTGCTGTCCATCGGGTTCTGCTCCAATGCTGACTTCAGGTCGGCGAGCGCACGGACGCGCTCGCGGGCGTACTGACTGATCCAGCGGTCCGCGATGGCATGGATCGGAGCGGCGTTCAGGTAGTGCAGCTTCTCCCGTCCTCGCCGCACCGTGACCACCAGCCCCGCCGCCTCGAGAAGCGCCAGATGCTTGCTGACGGACTGCCGTGCCATGTCCAGACCCGCGCAGAGTTCGCGCAGGGTCTGGCCGTTGCGGGCGTTCAGGCTGTCGAGCAGCCGTCGCCGACTGGCATCGGCCAGTGCCTTGAACACCTCGTCCATCGCCCCACCTCAACATGCAGCCTTTTAGCTGCCTCTACGGTAGGCAGCTGTTCGGCTGCATGTCAACGACCCTCCGTTCCGGCGGGCCGGAGCGCCGCCGCCACCAGCCCTTCGATCTCCTCCGCGGTGACACTCCCGCCCCCGACGACACGGTCGAGCACGAGTCCGTCCACACAGGCGAGCAGCGTCAGCGTGCGACCCTCGGGGTCCTCGACCCCCTCGGCGGCGAGGAAGTCACGGACCGCATCGCGCCCAGGGTTCTCACGCGGTACCAGGATTTCGCGGAGTTCGGGGTCACGCACGCTCTCGACCACGCAGGCGTAGCGGGCCAGGGAGCGGCGTCGCCCCTCCCCACCGAGGCGCGCGGCCACCAGCAGACCGATGCCGTGGGCGAGTTCGGCGGCGGAGCGCGGCGCGGGGATGCGCTCTCCGGCCGCCCGCAGCTCGGCCTGGTCGAGTTCGACCAGGCGGCGGACCAGGGCGGTCAGGAGGGCCGAGCGGGTGCGGTAGTACGCCGAGGTGGTGCCGGCCGGCAGTCGTGCGGCGGCATCGACCGCACGGTGGGTCAGGCCGCGCATCCCGGCGTCGGCGAGGACACCGAGCGCGGCGTCGGCGAGGAGGGTACGTCGATCGGAGGTCACCCCCTCTTTCTACACCTGTAGAGGACGCACGCTACGCTTTCTACAGATGTAGAAGCCGTCTTGGTCGGTTCGGTGAAAGGGCTGGTCGCCATGGGGAACATCGCTGTCGTCGTCGGCGCGGGCATCGGAGGGCTCGCCGCCGCCATCGGGCTGCGGCGCGTCGGCTGGGAGGTGCGGGTCGTGGAACGCGCACCCGTTCTCGACGACGCGGGCGCCGGAATCTCGCTGGCCGCCAACGGCATCCGCGCCCTGGACGAACTCGGCGTCGGCCCCTCCGTACGGGCGGCCGGGCGCGGTCAGTACACCGGCGGCACCCGCACTCCGGACGGATCCTGGCTCGCCCGGATGGACGGCGCCGCGCTCGAACGCGCCCTGGGCACCCCCATCGTCGGCATCCCGCGCGCCACGCTGCACCGTCTGCTGCGCGACGCGCTGCCGCCCAAGAGCATGAGCATCGGAGTCGAGGTGACCGAGGTCGACAGCTCGACATCGGGCCCCGTCCGCGTCATGACCCGGCCGTCCGGCCCCTCCGCCGCCCCGGGCACGGGCCCGGAGCTCCACGCGGACCTGGTCGTGGCTGCCGACGGCGTCAACAGCCGTACCCGGGCCGCCCTCTTCCCCAACCACCCGGGACCGGCGTACAGCGGCTCGACCGTGCTCCGCGCCCTCACGGAACCGCTGGACCTCACCACGGACTTCGAGATCACCTGGGGGCACGGCGCCGAGTTCGGGCACATCGCGCTCGACGACGGGCGTGCGGAGTGGCACGCCGTCCTCAACGCCCCCGCGGGAGTCCGGCACGCCGATCCGCTCGGCGAGGTCCGCAGGCGTTTCGCCGGCTGGCACCAGCCCATCGGGCGACTCCTCGACGCGACCCGCCCCGAGTCCGTCCTCCACCACGACATCCACGAACTGGCCACCCCGCTCCCCTCCTTCGTCTCCGGCCGGGTCGCCCTGCTCGGCGACGCGGCCCACGCGATGACCCCGAACCTCGGCCAGGGCGCCTGCCAAGCCCTGGAGGACGCCGTCGTACTGGCCGCCGCCCTGGCGCGCGACCCCGACACCGACACGGCGCTGGCCGCCTACGACTCCGAACGCCGCCCACGGGCCCAGTCGGTCACCGTCGCCGCCCGCAAGGCCGGCCGTATGGGGCAGCAGCTCTCCGGCCCGGCGGCGGTCACCCTGCGCAACGCGGCCCTGCGACTGGCCCCGTCGGGCATGGCGGTGCGCATGATCCTTCGGCACGCCGACTGGACCCCGCCCAGGCTCCCCGCGGTGGGTTCGGGTACGTCGCTCGTTGAATAGGTGCGGACGAAACCAGGTGCGGACAAAACTACTCAACGAGGCTGCTAGCTTGTCCGGATGTCCCTCAAGCACGCGGTCCTGGCAGCTCTCCTGGAGGGCGAGGCGTCCGGATACGACCTGGCCAAGATCTTCGACGTGTCCGTGGCCAACTTCTGGGCCGCCACGCCGCAGCAGCTCTACCGGGAGTTGGACCGGCTCTCCGACGCAGGTCTCATCGCCGCCCGTGTCGTAGAGCAGGAACGGCGCCCGAACAAGCGGATGTTCTCGCTCACCGACGCGGGGCGCCAGGACCTGATGGAGTTCACGGCGCAGCCGCCGCGCCCGACCGCCATCCGTGACGAGCTGATGGTCCAGGTCCAGGCCTGCGACGAGGGCGACACCGACGCGGTGCGCGGTTTCGTCGAGGAGCGGATGGAGTGGGCCCGGGGCAAGCTGGCACGGTGGGAGCGGCTGCGGGAGTGGATGCTCGACGGCCGGGACGAGGCCACGTACCTCCGCGAGGCGGAGCGGATCGGCCCCTATCTCACGCTGATGCGGGGCCGCTCCCTCGAGGAGGAGAACCTGCGCTGGGGCGAGCAGGTGCTCGAGATCCTGGACCGGCGTCGGACCGTGCGCCAGCAGGCCTGACGTACGGCCGGGCCCTCATCGGGACCCATCGGCACGCCTATGCTTGGCGCTGTGACGGATAGAAGGAGCGATGGCGGAGCGGCCGCCGACCCGAGGGACGAACCGAGCCGGTCGGAGGCTTCGCCGCGCGGGGCGGGCGTGGCTTCGCGCGGACCGCTCGACCTGTCGCTGCTGCGCACCTTCCTCGCAGTCCACCGGACCGGCTCCTTCACGGCCGCGGCCCGGCTGCTGAGCCTGTCCCAGCCGACCGTCACGACCCAGATCCGTTCACTCGAACGCCGCCTCGACCGCGAGCTGTTCGAGCGGCAGCCGCGGGGCGTGGCGCCGACGCCGTACGCCGACGAGCTGGCCGCGCAGGTGGCGGGGCCGATCGACGCGCTCGCCGCGGTGGCCGATCATGGCCCGGGAGGCGCGACCTCCCTCCAGCCGGTCCATCTCGCCGGGCCCGCAGAATTCCTCTGCGTGACCGCCCTGCCCGCTCTCGCACCGCTGGTCGGGGAGGGTGTGCGCCTCCAGGTGACACCCGGGCTCACCGACGAGCTCCTCGACGGACTGCGGGCGGGTCACCACGATCTGGTGATATCGACGGTCCGCCCGCGCGGGCGGACCCTGACCTCCGTACCGCTGGACGACGAGGAGTTCGTGCTCGTCGCATCGCCCGAATGGGCGCGGCGGATCGGCCCGGACGCCGTGGCCGAGGACGGCCCCGCCGCGCTGCACGGTGTGCCGATGGTCATGTACGCGGAGGATCTGCCGATCGCCCGCCGTTACTGGCGCCATGTCTTCGGCCGGCGTCTGACCGGCGAGGCCGCCGTCACCGTGCCCGATCTCCGGGGTGTCGTGGCCGCGGTCGCGGCGGGGGCCGGCTTCAGCGTGCTGCCGCACTATCTGTGCCGCGCGGAGCTCGACGCGGGCCGGCTCGTGGCGCTGCTGGAACCGGAGGACCCGCCGATCAACACCGCCTACCTGGTCCAGCGGCCCGGCACCCCCGAGAACCCGCACGTGACGCTCGTGCGCGATCGCCTGCTGGCTGCCGCCCGCGACTGGTGACGCACCTCCTTACCCTGCGGTAACGTCACCGGTCGTCGACCGGAGGCGCCGGTCGCGGACAAGGGGCGGACCGGATGAACGTCGGTGACATCGTCGAGGACTTCACTCTCCCGGACGAGACGGGGACACCCCGCTCGCTGACCGGCCTCCTCGCGGACGGGCCGGTCGTCCTGTTCTTCTACCCGGCGGCCCTCACCGCCGGCTGCACCGCCGAGGCCTGCCACTTCCGGGATCTGGCCGACGAGTTCCGGTCGGCGGGTGCGCGCCCGGTCGGTATCAGCTCCGACGTCGTGGAGCGGCAGCAGGAGTTCGCCGAGCGCCACTCGCTCGGCTACCCGCTGCTGTCCGACCCGCAGGGCGCGATCCGCGACCGGTTCAGGGTGACGCGGGGCTTCTCGCTCGCACCGACGAAGCGAGTCACTTTCGTCATAGACACGGACCGCCGGATCCTGGAGGTGGTCCGCAGCGAGCTGCGGATGAGCGTCCATGCCGACCGCGCGCTGGCGGCGCTGAAGACCCGCACGGCCTGACGAGCGCAGGGTCCGGATCGGGCTCGGGCGACCTGACGCCCCGCCCCGACATGCGGAGGGGCCGGGGTTGGGCAACACTCGCTCGTACCGGCGGTCGACTTCCGGCCGCGGCCGGAACGGAGTGTAGGCATGGACGACTACCCCCTCCTCAATGTCTTCTGGACCATGCTCTGGTTCTTCATCTGGATCATGTGGCTGTTCCTGCTGTTCAAGGTCATCACGGACATCTTCCGTGACCACGACCTGAACGGCTGGGCCAAGGCGGGCTGGCTGATCCTGTGCATCGTGCTCCCCTACCTCGGCGTGCTGATCTACGTGATCGCCCGCGGCAAGAGCATGACCCAGCGGGACCTCAAGCAGGCCAAGGAGAGCGAGGCCGCGTTCCAGTCGTACATCCGCAAGACGGCGGGGACGACATCCGGCGGCGGCCATGCCGACGAACTGGCACGGCTCGCCGAGCTGAAGGAGAAGGGCGCCATCACGAACGAGGAGTTCGAGAAGGCGAAGGCCAAGGTCCTGTCCTGACGGACGACGAGAAGGAACCGTCCACCGACGCGCTCTCCCGCTCGCTGCTGCGGGAGGCGCTCGCCGATCCGGGGCGGCTTCCGGAGCTTCTGGCGGGGTACGCACTGCGGCACATGGGCCCGCGGGCCGGGCGACGCGTGGCACGCCTGCGCATGCAGCATCCGCAGGCCACCTCTGCCGAGCTCCGGGCCATGGCGGCGGAGCGGGGCCGGCGCGCGGTCACGGCCGAAGGGTCGTTCGTGGGCGGGCCGTTCATGCTGCTCGTGCCCTTCGCGTTCTGTGGGGCAATGCTGCTCCAGGCACGGACGATCCTCGAACTGGCGGTCCTCGAAGGCCGGGACACCACCGATCCCGAGCGTGCCGCCGAACTGCTCGTGCTGCAAGGGGTGTACGAGGACACCGCCACTGCACGTACCGCCCTGCGCGCCCGCCCGAAAGCACACGACAGCAGTCGCCCCCGGCCGGGCAGAATCACCGCGCTCTGGGACCTGGTCATGCGGATGGCCCGCCTCCTCGGCCTCATCACGCCCGACGACGACGGCCGCAGCCGACTCGTCCGCGCCGGCCAGTGGGCTCTCGTCGGCGTGGTCTTCCTCGTCGGTCTCGTGGCGCCGCTGGTGTGGATGCCCTATCTGGGGGTCTCGTTCTACCGGGCCACCACCCAGGTGACGGACCGGGCGACCCTCTTCTACGTCGGCAGCCGCGACACGCGTGCGCCACGTCCGGGCCGCCTCAGCCCGGAGATCGTGGGCGCCGGCCTGCGCGCGTTGGCGTCGATCCTGGTACCGATGGTGAGTGTGGCTCTGGTCCTCTTGACCGACATGGAGCTCGCGGGGCGGCGGTGGCCTCTGATCGCACTGGTATTGATCGTTTCCCCGGTGGTCGTGGGCGGCATCTGGATGTGGCGCCGCCACTCCACGGCCCATCGCGAGGACCCTTAATAGGTGTCCAAGATGCTTGTTTGATACTTTCATGGCGTGCGGCTGACGAAATTCACCGACCTGGCGCTTCGTGCTGTGATGCGCCTGGCGGTCCCCGGAACTCCCGGGCAGGACCCTTCCGCCACCACCCGCGAGGTAGCGGAGGTGATGGCGGTGCCCTATGCCCATATGGCGAAGGTGGTCACGCGGCTCCAGCACCTCGGGGTCGTGGAGGCCCGGCGCGGTCGCGGCGGCGGTCTCGCCCTGACCGAAACCGGTCGGCGCGCCTCGGTCGGCTGGCTGGTGCGGATGCTCGAGGGCGAGGAGGAGGTCGTTGCCTGCGAGGGCGACACCCCCTGCCCGCTGCGCGCGGCCTGTCGGCTGCGTGGGGCCCTCCGCGAGGCGCAGGAGGCGTTCTACCGCACACTCGATCCACTGACCGTCGCGGATCTGGTCGAGTCCCCCACCGGTCCGGTGCTCGTCTCGCTGAGCGCGCGCCACTCCGACTGACGCCCCACCCCGATCCGACTCCGCACCTCTTCACCGTTTTAAATACGTAGATCATCTACCACTTAGGAGTGTCGATGCTGTCCGAGCAGGCCGTCCCGGTCGTCCGAGCCACCCTCCCCGTCGTCGGAGCCTCGCTCGGCGACATCACCGATCGCTTCTACGCCGGACTGTTCGCGGCCCACCCCGAACTCCTGCGGGATCTGTTCAACCGCGGCAACCAGGCCAACGGCGACCAGCGGCGCGCTCTGGCCGGCTCGATAGCCGCGTTCGCCGGGGCGCTCCTGGACAGCCCGGACACCCGGCCGGACGTCATGCTCTCCCGTATCGCACACAAGCACGCCTCGCTGGGTGTCACGTCCGAGCAGTACAAGGTCGTCCACGAGCATCTCTTCGCCGCGATCGTCGACGTGCTCGGCGAGGCCGTGACCCCCGAGGTGGCACGGGCATGGGACGAGGTCTACTGGCTGATGGCGAATGCCCTCATCGCCCTGGAAGCCCGTCTCTACGAGGAGACGGGTGTCGCGGAGGGCGGGGCCCGTCGGCCGATGGAGATCGTCGAGCGCCACCAGGAGGCGGCCGACACCGTCTCCTTCACCCTGCGGCACTCCGACGGGCGGCCCGCGGAGCCGTTCCGGCCGGGGCAGTACGTGAGCGTACGGGTCGAACTGCCCGACGGCGCCCGGCAGATCCGCCAGTACAGCCTCTCCACCGCGCCCGGCCTCCCGTACTGGCGGATCACCGTGAAGCGCGTCCCCGGCGACCCGGCGGGCGAGGTGTCGAGCTGGCTCCACGCGCACGCGCGCGTGGGCGACACGGTCGAGGTGTCCGCGCCGTTCGGCGATCTCGTCCTGCCCGAGGGCGAAGGCCCGCTGCTCCTCGCCTCCGCGGGGATCGGCAGCACGCCGATGCTGGCCATGCTCGGCCACCTCGCCACCGTCGGCTCGCGCCGCCCCGTCACCGTCGTCCACGCCGACCGGTCCCCGGCGGACCACGCGCACCGCGAGGAGCTGCGAAGGCTGGTCGACGCGCTGCCGCAGGGCTCCCTCCACCTCTGGTACGAGGAGCCGGGCGACGCCACCGACGCCCGCCCCGGCCGCGCGGACGTCACCACGCTCGACGTACCCACCGACGTGACGGCGTACCTCTGCGGCCCCTTGCCGTTCATGCGGCAGGTACGCGGCGACCTGCTGGCCGGCGGGGTCGGCGCGGCTGCCGTGCATTACGAGGTCTTCGGCCCGGACCTGTGGCTGGGCGCCGCCTAGGGTCGCCCCGGCGGCGCCTCCGGGAGCCGGAGCTCCGAGGCCCGGCCGGCCCCCCGCCGTCGGCGGTGCGGGGCCGGCCGGGCGGCCGGGCTCGGTTCAGCACCTCATCGCCCAGGTGTGGGAGTCCCCCCGGTCGTTGGCGGCACCGTTGTAGCCGACCTCCTGGCCGGGAGTCAGGCAGACCGTCATCGAGCCACCCTGGTGGGCGCTCTCGTACACCTTGACGTGGTCCTTGATCCCCGGGCCGGAGATGCCGTGGTTGGCCCAGGAGGAGTCGGTGTCGGCGATCCAGCTCTCCCACCAGCCGTCGTCGCCGCTCCAGTTGGCGCGCTGGCCGCCGAAGTTGGCCTCCTGCCAGACACAGAACTCGCCGCTCGGACAATCGGCCGCCTGGACCGGCGCGGTCAGGGCGAGGCCGCCGGCGAGGGCGAGCAGAGCCGCGGCGGTGGTGGTCAGAATGCGCTTCATCAGGTGGGGGTGCCTTTCCCTGTGGTGGTGCCCGCGGACAGTTCGGCTGCCCGCTGCAGCGCGCGGTCGCGCAACTGCCGGTAGGTGGTGAGCTGATCGGCGCGCAGGACACGCACCTCCGCCAGCTCGGCGGGTTCCAGCCGGGCGCGCACCTCGGCGAGTCCGCTCTCGCGCTCGCACCGGGCGGTGACGGCGGGGTCGGGGCGATCGGGGCGGGGGCCACCGGTCGCGGCGGCGCACCGGTTCCAGCGCTCCAGTGCCGCTCGGTGGGCGGGGTCGTTCTTGATCCGGGCCTGGGCCTCGGCGCGCAGGTTGTCGACGGTCACCTGGGCGCGGAACCAGCGGCTCGGGTCTCCGTAGAGGGTCTGGCGGGCGCCGGCCAGGCAGCCGTCGGTGTGGGCGCTGACGGTGTGGCCGGTGGCGAGCTTGAGGGACAGCTCGCGGGGGCCGGTCCCGAAGAGGGCGGCCTGGAGGCGACGGTCGGCCTCGGGGGTGCGCGGCTTGGCGGCGAGGGTGAGCCCCTGGGCGTCGAGGCAGCGGTCGACGAGGGCGCGCTCGACGGTCCTGAGGAGCTCGTCCTGAGCCTGGGGCGTCGGCGGGACGGTCGGTCCGGATGTGGTGGTGACGCAGCCCGTGAGGATCAGCGCGGCGACCGCGGTCCCGACGGTGCGGCGGATGTGCGCGGTCGTGCGGAGCATGGCGATCCCCCTCGCGAAGTGCCTGGTCAGCGGGGAGTCATGGTGATCATCCCGGCCCGGAACGATCATTGCCCGGGCGGAAGCGGGCCATGCGGGAGGTCACTCGAAGGGGTCGAACGCGCCGGAGTGTGCGCCGCTCGGGAGCTGTCCGCGCCTGCGGAAAGGTGCCGAAGACGGTCCGGGACGATGCTGCGCATCGGCGAACGGCGCGGCGCGCCGGATCCGGGAACGACACAGCCCCGGTTGGACGGGGGATTCCAACCGGGGCCGTTTGCCGTGACGAGAAGAGCGGTCACCTCAAGGGGGGACTCGGGGACCGGGCCCCTTCACTGTCACATATGCATGAACGATAAACCTTCATGCGGTGTTCCACGATGTCCGAGGTGACCGCTGTGAGACACCTCACCCCGTTTTCACCGCTCTCTTGTCTCGCCCTACGGACGGTAGACCTCGCCCGGCTCGGCCTTGCCGGGCGCCAGCAGCTGCGGCACGGTCACGAACGTGAAGCCACGCTTCTTCAGCTCGTCGATGATCCCGGGGACGGCGGGGACGGTCCCGTCGTAGATGTCGTGCAGCAGGATGATCCCGTCACCCTCGGCACTGTCGAGTATGCGCTGCCGTATGAGCGCGGAATCGGTCGTGGAGTAGTCCTTGGCCGTGGCGCTCCACAGGATCTGCGCGAGTCCGAGTTCGCGACTCACATCGGACACCGTGCCGTCGGTGCGCCCCTGCGGCGGTCGCATCAGGGTGGGCCTGCGCCCGGTGATCTTCTCGATCGCGTCCTGGGTGCGGGAGAGCTCGTCACGCACCTCCTCGGCGTCCAGGTCGGTCAGGATGCGGTGCGTCCAGGTGTGATTGGCGACTTCGTGCCCCTCGTCGGCGATGCGCTTGACCACCTCGGGATAGCGGTCCACATGCTTCTTGCCGAGCAGGAAGAAGGTGGCCGGGACCTGCTTCTCCTTGAGGACGTCGAGAAGGTGCGGCGTGTCCTCCCCGGGGCCGGCGTCGAAGGTCAGCGCGATGCACTTCACCTCGGCGCAGTCGACCGCTCCGCCCGCGCCCGGCTTGTCGTCCGAGCCGGCGGCCTCACCCCTGGCGTCACCCGGGGTGATCGGGTCGACCCCGCAGCCACTGAGCCCCAGCATCAGAGAGGCCGCCGCCAGAAGGGCGACGGCCGGTCCCCGGCGCTTCCCCGGTTCGCTTCGGAACATGCTGCTGCAACCCACTTCCCCGTAGACGACTCAGAAAAGCCACTCGCGCCTGGTCAGCGGCTGCGAGTGGCAACGCCGAGCACTCTACACACGGTGTATACATGCCATGCATAGGGGGGTGGGGCAGCGATCCTGGCCCGGGGCCGCCGGGGCCCACCTGCGCCCCGGGTGGGCCGGACCGGGCACGACGTGCGCCTTGGGGGGCAAGGGCCTGCGCCTGGGCGCCGGACTGGGCACACGCGTGCCCCGGGCGGCGCCCGTCCGCTCCGCCCGGGGCGTCCTGTGTGCCGGCGGGGCCCGGCTCCGGCGGGACGTGAGGGGGGCTTGGTCCGCGCTATCCGTCAGCGGGAGGCGAGCAGCAGCCGGGCCTCGGTCTCCTGGTCGCCGGAGACCGACTGCAGCGACTGGATGTCGAAGGTGGCGGCGAGTGTCTTCTCCATCTCGTCGACCGCGTGGTAACCGCCGGTGAGCAGCGCTCCGACCATCCCGTCCAGATGAACGGAGGTGGGCTCCTCCCGGCGGCCGGCGGCCGTGTCGAAGGTGGCCATCCAGACGTTGGCCGCGGGTGCCGTGGCGGCCCGCGGTCCCGGCGCCGTCATGTCCTCGAGCTCGTAGTAGTGGTCGAGGACGTCGAAGACAGCCTGGGCGTCCTCCCTGTTGCAGTCGCTCAGCTGCACCGTGACGTCGGTGTCGATGTGCGTGTCGTACACGTCGCTCATCTCCTCGCGGCCAGGCGGGCCGGTCGTTTCACGCTTCCAGCATCCCTCGCAGGAGGGCGTCCCGCGAGGTCCGGACCGGTGTGCCCGGGGGATGGCGGAGCGCAGCGGCGCCATCCCCCGGGAACATCGGGATTGAGGTGGCCCCTGAGCGGTTACCCGCGATGAGGGGGCTTCATCAGGAGGTTCCGTGACCAGCCAGCCCGGCAGGGAGCAGACGGAGGGCGGCGGACTTTCCCGAGGCCGGAACGAAACGCCGGAGGAACGGGCGGACCGGCAGTGGAGCGAGCTGATGCAGGAGATCAGGGTCGCCCAGACGGGCGTGCAGATCCTGTTCGGCTTTCTGCTCACCGTCGTGTTCACCACTCGCTTCCCGGAGCTGAGCGCGACCGACCGGGCGATCTACATCGTCACTGTGTCGCTGGGCGCGGCGGCGACAGGCGCCTTGATCGGACCGGTCTCCTTCCACCGGCTGGTGGCAGGGCGACGGATCAAGCCGCAAGCCGTGGTCTGGGCCTCACGGCTGACGTTCATCGGGCTACTGCTGCTGCTCGCGACGCTGGCGTCGGCGCTGCTGCTGATCCTGAGGGTGGCGACAGGGGACTCGTACGTGCCCTGGCTGGTCGGCGGACTGGTCGCCTGGTACCTGATCTGCTGGTACGCGCTGCCGCTCTGGGTGCGGGGCCGCTACACGAACGGCAGACGCAACGGCGGGAACGAGGACTGACCTTCCGGTTCACGCCTGCCCGGTGACGTGCTCCACGGTGTCGGCCTCGGCTGCGGACTTGTCGGGGCGGTGGCGTACGACCCGGGCGAAGCGGAGGGTGACGCCCGCCGGGTAGCGGGTGGAACGCTGAAGGCCGTCGTAGGCGATCTCGACGACGAGCTCGGGGCGTACGCGTACGGTGAATCCGTCGTCGTCCACGGCCAGTTCGCCCAGCTTCTCGGTCTGCCAGCGCAGCATGTCGTCGGTGAGGCCCTTGAACGTCTTGCCGAGCATCACGTACGTGCCGTCGGCGGCACGCGCGCCGAGGTGGAGGTTGGAGAGCAGTCCGGTGCGACGGCCGTGACCCCACTCCGCGGCGAGGACGACGAGGTCGAGGGTGTGGACCGGTTTGACCTTGAGCCAGGTGCGGCCGCGTCGGCCCGCCACATAGGGCGCGTCCAGCGCCTTGACCAGGACGCCTTCGTGCCCGCGAGCCAGGGTGTCGCTGAAGAACCGCTCCGCCGCCTCCACCTGGGCGGCCGAGCCGGGGTCGTCGACGACGAATCGCCGCACGCGCAGGGACTCGGGGAGCAGCCGGGCCAGGACGGCATGACGTTCCTGGCCGGGGTGATCGATGAGAGCCTCCCCGTCCGCCGCGAGGACGTCGAAGTAGACGGGCGAGAGGGGCAGTGTGGCGCTGGCCGTCTCGACGTCGACGCGTGAGCCGACCCGTGAGGCAATGTCCTGGAACGCCATCGGCCTCCGGGTGGCCGGGTCGAGGGCGATGACCTCGCCGTCCAGGATGAACGAGTCGGCCGTCATCTCCCGGGCGCGGGCGACGACTTCGGGCAGCCGTCCGGTGATGTCGTCCAGGGAACGGGTGAACACCCGGACCTGGTCGCCGTGACGGTGCACCTGGATGCGGACGCCGTCGAGCTTCTCCTCGACGACACAGGGGCCGAGGCCGGTGACGGCTTCGGTGACCGAGCCGGCGGTGTGGGCGAGCATGGGCAGGACGGGGGTGCCGACCCGAAGGGCGAAGGTGTCCAGGGCGGCCGGGCCGTCCGCGAGTACGGCCTGGGCGACGCGGGGCAGGGACCCTTCGAGCATCACGGCGCGACGGAGCTCGGCGGAAGGCACGGTGGCTGCGCGGGCGACTCCCTCCAGCGCGATGGCGTCCAGGGCGCCCTGGCGCACGTCACCCGAGAGCAGCCGGAGCAGGAACTCCTGCTCCGGCCGGGTGGCGCCGGCCATGAGTTCGTGCACGAGTCGGGCCCTTTCCGCCTGCGAACCGGCGCCGGACACGGCCGCGAGCGCGGTCATGGCGGCATCGGCGCCGACAAGCGTGAGGGTCGGATGCTCGGCGGGTGGCACGGCCGGCGGGATCGCGTACTTGAGGACGCTCCAGCCGACACCGATGCGTCCCTGCGGCAGTCGGCCGGAGAGATACGCGATCACCAGCGGGCTCTCCTCGGGCGCGGCCTCCGCGAACAGCTCGGCCAGCACAGCGATCTTCCGTGAGCGGGCGGAGGTGGCGGCGACCTGCTGGGAAGCGTCCGCGACTCGGGCCAGAAGCATGGGCCCATCCTCCCCCGCGCTCACGGCAACCCGCCATCGGGCACGGTGCGGAATCCCCGTTCCCGGCCACGCCCGCGGCGTGCGTTCACACGCCGGTCAGGCTTTTCCTCGTGCGGAAGGGGCGCCTGGGCGGCGTTCTCGGTACTCGTTCGCGAGCAGCGAATCCATGGTCCCGCGCAGATGCTCGACGAAGTTCTCGAACTGTCGTAGCTGGTCCGGGGTGTACTGCGCCATCTCCGCGGCCATGCGCTCGGCGTAGGGGCCGAAGAACTCCACGGCCCGCGGCCTGATGGCGGGGCTGCTGCGCAGTGTGACGACTCTGCCGTCGGTGTGCTCACGGGTGCGGACGACATGCCCGGCCAGTTCGAGGCGGTTCAACAGGATGGTCGTGGCGCCGGACGACAGGGAGATGCGCTCGCTCAGCCTGGCGGGAGACAGGGGAGAGCCCTTGTCCTCGGCGTAGAGGATCTCGGCAAGGGCCGCGGCGTCGGTGGAGTGCAGCCCCAGCCAGGTCGCGAAGCGCCGGGTGAACTCGGTGTAGTTGGCGCTGAACCCTCGCAGCCGGTCCATGATGCGGTCGCGTTGAACCTCCACGTCGCCGAACTCCGGTTTCTCCACTGGCCTGCTCCCCTTCCACGATCCGCACGGATCGGCGCGTGCCCGACTGCTCCTTGACAACCTACCCGAGCAAAACTAGCTTTGCGGCAAAGGTAATTACCTTTGTCATAAAGCTATCCAGAGTGGAGCCCCTTGTGGACGTCACAACAGAACCCTCTTCTCCGCGGCGCTGGTTAGGACTCATCGCCGTCTCTCTGGGCGTGGCCCTGATCGTCGTCGACCTCACCATCGTCAACGTGATCCTCGCCCCGGTGATCGAGGACCTCTCGCTCGACACGATCGCGGCGCAGTGGGTTCAGGAGTCCTACGCGATCGTCTTCGCCGGAATGCTGCTCGTCGCCGGACGCCTCTGCGACCTGCACGGTGCCCGCCGCGTCTTCCTCATCGGCCTGGTCGTGTTCGGCGTGACGAGCGTGATGGCCGCGATCGCGCCGAACGGCGGCCTGCTGATCCTGGCGCGCTTCCTGCAGGGCATCGGCGGCGCCCTGATCCTTCCGACCTCGCTGGCCCTGGTCAACGCGACGTTCACAGGGAAGGCGCGAAGCCAGGCGTTCGCGATCTGGGGATCGACCATCGGAGCGACCGCAGCCGTCGGCCCACTGTTGGGCGGCTGGCTCGCGGACTTCTCGTGGCGTTGGGCCTTCGGGATCAACATCCCCCTCGTGGCGGTGATCATCACAGGTGCCCTGCTCTTCCTTCCGGCCTCGCCCCGCACCCGGGGGCGTGTCGACGTCCTCGGCGGAATCCTCTCGGCGTTCGGGCTCGGGCTCCTGGCCTTCGCACTGATCGAAGGCCGCACGTACGGCTGGTTCATGACGCGGGAGCCATTGGAAATCGGCGGCTCGTCGTGGAGCGGCGGTCCTTCCCCGGTCTTCGTCGCACTGGTCGTGTCCGCTCTGGTCCTGTGCGCGTTCTGGCGCCGGCAGGCGGCGCTCAGCCGCGAGAACCGCGAGCCGTTGATGGATGTGCGGCTGTTCTCCGTCCCCTCCTTCCGCAACGGCAACGTCGTCACTCTGGTCGTCGGCCTCGGCGAATTCGGCATCATCGCGGTGATCCCGCTGTGGCTGCAGTTCGCCCTGGACTACAGCGCCTTCCAGGCGGGCCTCGCGCTCGTCGCCCTCGCCGTGGGCAGTTTCTGCGCGAGCGGCGCGAGTTTCTCGATGACCGCCTCGCCGCTCGCCCAGGTACGCACGGGTCTGTCCCTGGAAGCCGGCGGCCTGGTGATGCTGGGGCTGTTCGCGACCACCGACAGCGCCTGGTGGCTGATCGCGAGTGCGCTCTTCCTGTACGGAATCGGCGTCGGCTTCGCCACCGCGCAGGTCACCAACATCGCTCTCGCGGACGTGCCGCCCGAGAGCGCCGGGCAGGGCTCGGGCATCCAGAGCGCGGCACGCGAACTGGGCTCCGCGCTGGGCATCGCCGTACTCACCACCCTGTTCTTCAGCACGCTCACGTCCGCGCTGCGTGACCGCCTCGCCGGCACCGAGCTCACCGGCCCGGAGGCGGAACGGCTCAGTGGAGCCGTGACGGAGAGCGCCGGGTCGGTGATCCCTGCGCTGTCGTCCGATCCACGGACGGCAGCGGCCGCGGACGCCGCGCGCGAGGCGATGACCGACGGGCTTCAGGTGTCCGGCTTCGTCTGCGCAGGACTGCTGGTGCTCGCGCTCGTGGCCACGCTGTTCATCGCTCCCAGGACCGCGACCGTCACCGCCGTGCGCGAGCTGTCGAAGCGGGAGTCGAGCCCTCGATAGCCGGGACCCGGCCCAGCACCGGAGCCTCCTTGTCTCCGGCCGTCCCCGCTTTCCGGCGGCGGAGGCGGTCGAGGAGGCCGCGGCGGGTGCGGTGGGTGGAGGGGCGCGGGAGCACGGCCGGGCGGGGCGGCCGGGCGACGACCGGTCCGACTCCCCCGTCCGGGCGCGGGGCCTGGCGGTCCGCGCGGGCCTCGTCCAGGGCGAGGGCCAGGCTCATGCGGTGCCAGAGGATCTCGTCCGGGTCGTCCGCCAGCATCAGTCGGTCCGCGATCTCGCGAGAGGTCGCCGACTCCGGGCGCCCGGACGGCGGTTCCGGACGTAGTCGGTCCAGATGGGTGCGTTCGTAGGGATCGTCGACGACCTCGGCCAGCTGGACCGGGTCCAGGAGCGAGGCGATCGCCGCCGCCCGGACCCATGGGTCCTCGGTCGCGCGGAGCAGCAGCCCCAGCCGCCGGGCACGCCAGTTCCGGGGCCGCCGGTCCTCGCCTCCGTCGATCCTCTCGCGGACCTCCCTCGGCAGCCTGCCGGTCAACAGGGTCTGCCGGGTCAGGGCGAACTCGCCCAGCTCACCGGCGAGATAGAGCCAGACCACGGCGCGGTACCGATTCAGATAGAACCGCACCGGGCTGAAGTGCCCCGTCCTGGCGAGCTTGGTGAAGCGGTCCGGCGTCACGGAGAGCAGCGCGGCCGCCTCCGTCGTACCGACCGTGCGGACGCGGTCGCGCAGTCCGTCCGGGAAGTCCGGTGCGGCCCTTAGCCGGTCGATCTCGGACTGCTCCACCCGGCGCCGCCCGCCCGGTGCGCCGGCGGCTCCCGGCCCCCTCGGCGCACCGGGCGCGGCGCCCGGCACCGTCCTCACCAGTCCCAACTGGACGGCGAGCTGGAACTCGTCGCGCCTCAGTTCCAGTTCCTGCGCTGCCCGCGTCGGTGCCACAGCGCGCGTGCCTTCTTCCACCGTCATGACGGTCTCCCCCGTGAGCGACGAATACTCTCGGTGACGACCGTAGCCCGCAGCGCCCCGTTCCCGCTCGGCCTGTGGACAACCGTGGAACACGCGGGCCGACCGCCTCGGCACGGCGCCTGTGGACAACCTCAGAGCTCGGCGACGCCCGCCCTGCCCGGCTGCCGCGCCGCCACACCGAGGTGCTCACCGACCCGGTTCACGAGCAGCGTCATCTCGTAGGCGACTTGGCCGACATCCGCCTCCGCCGCGCTCAGCACGCACAGGCAACTGCCTTCGCCCGCCGCCGTGACGAAGAGCAGAGCCTCGTCGAACTCGACCATCGTCTGCCGGGCCCGGCCTGCCTGGAAGTGCCGGCCGGAGCCACGGGCAAGGCTGTGCAGACCCGAGGACACCGCGGCCAGATGCTCGGCGTCCTCCCGTTCCAGACCACTGCTCGCACCCGTCACCAGCCCGTCGTTCGACAGCACCAGCGCGTGCCGTATGTACTCGACCCGCTGGGTCAAGTCGTCCAGGAGCCAGTCCAGTCCCTTGTCCAGCGCCATGTGTCGGTCCTTCCCCCTGTGTGTGGCGTCCCCGTCGACCCGAAGTCCCCGCGGTCCGCGTGTCGCGCGCAAGCCTTACGCACTGTCGTGGACAGAGCAAGCACCCCTGGACGCCTCGCGTGGCTCACCATGGGGCCATGGCAAAGATGACCGAGGAACAGTGGCGGGCCTTCGTCTCCGAGGGAACCCGCACCGGCAAGCTGGCGACCGTGCGTGCGGACGGAAGTCCGCACCTGGCGCCGATCTGGTTCGTGCTCGACGGCGACGACTTCGTCTTCAACACCGGCAAGGACACCGTGAAGGGGCGCAACCTGGCCCGCGACGGACGCGTCGTTCTGTGCGTCGACGACGACCGGCCGCCGTTCGCCTTCGTCACGCTCCAGGGTCGTGCCGAGATCAGCGAGGACCCGTTCGAGCTGCGCCGCTGGGCCGCCCGGATCGGCAGCCGCTACATGGGCGAGGACCGCGCCGAGGAGTTCGGCGAGCGCAACGGAGTCCCCGGCGAACTGCTGGTCCGCGTACGGATCGACAAGGTGGTCGCCCAGGGCGGCGTCTCCGACTGACCCCGGGCCTCGGGATCCCCGATCCTCCTCACCCGACGGAGTCCAGCAGCCGGGCCGTGTGCATCCGCCCGGCGTACTCGACGAGTCGGATCAGCACTTCCTTGCCCGAGTCCCGGTCCCGCGCGTCGCACAGCACCACAGGTGTGCCGCGGTCCAGGTCCAGCGCGCGCGAGACCTCGTGCGCGCCGTAGTTCCGGGCTCCGGCGAAGCAGTTGACCGCGACGACGAAGGGGATCTTGCGGTGCTCGAAGTAGTCCACCGCGGGGAAGCAGTCCTCGAGTCGTCGCGTGTCGGCCAGGACGACGGCACCGAGCGCACCCTGGGACAGCTCGTCCCAGAGGAACCAGAACCGGTCCTGCCCCGGTGTGCCGAACAGGTAGAGCGAGAGCCCGGAGCGGATGGTGATGCGTCCGAAGTCCATCGCCACGGTCGTGGTGGTCTTCTGGGCGACGCCTCCGGTGTCGTCGACGGTCTCCCCGGCCCGGCTGAGCTGTTCCTCGGTGCGCAGCGGTCGGATCTCGCTGACCGCGCCCACCAGGGTGGTCTTGCCGACGCCGAATCCTCCGGCGACCAGGATCTTCAGGGCGAGGGCCGTGGTGTCCGCACCGCCGCCCGCACCGGTGCTGCTGTCAGAGCGCTCGTAGGCCATCGATGACTTCCCTCAGGATCCGTTCGTCGGGCAGCTGTGCGGGCGGCACCGGTCGACTGACCTTGACGAAGCCCGCTTCGAGGAGGTCGCCGAGGAGTACACGGACGACCCCGACGGGCAGGTCGGCGTCGGCGGCCAGCTCGGCCACCGACTGCGTCTCCGCCCGGCACAGGGTGAGCAGGGCCCGGTGCTCCGGGCCGAGGAGCGACTCCTCGGCCCGGCCGGGCGGGTTGTCGTCGACGACGACGAGTGCGATGAGGTCGAACCGTACGTTGCTGGGTCCCGGCTTCGTACGGCCACCGGTCATGGCATACGGGCGGACGAGCGGCCCCGCGTCCGCGTCGTACCAGTGACTGCCCGGCACGGCCTGGCCGTCGCCGATGCTGTCCTCGTTCATGGGTGTCTCCGGTCAGCCCGCGGCCGGCGGGGTCGCGGTGAGCCGCGGCGGGGTGTGGAGATGTTCGCCGACTCGCTTCACCAGGCGGGCCATCTCGTAGGCGATGAGGCCGATGTCGGCGCTCACCGAGCTGAGGACGGCGAGACAGGAACCGTCTCCGGCAGCGGCGACGAACAGGAAGCCGTCGTCCATCTCCACCATCGTCTGCCGCACGCCGCCGGTGTGGAACTGGCGGCCCGCGCCCTTGGCGAGGCTGTTGAATCCGGAGGCGATGGCGGCCAGGTGCTCGGCGTCCTCCCGGCTGAGGCCGTTGGAGGAGCCGACGGCCAGCCCGTCGTTGGACAGCACGACCGTGTGCCGGACTTCGCGGACCCGGACGACGAGGTCGTCGAGGAGCCAGTCGAGTTCGCCGGAGCGGTGGTGGGAAATCCTCTCGTGGTCGATCATGCGTGGTCTCCTTCATTGCCGAATTCGCGGCCGCGGTCACGGTCGTGGTCATGGTCGAGGTCGCTGCCCGGGCCGGTGCCCGGGTCGTTGGCGATGTGGCGGCCGGGATCGGCGGCGAAGTCGCGACCCGGGTCGTGGCCGAAGGCACGGCCGGAGCCCGACCCGAGGGGGCGCCGGGTGCCGGGGGCGGCTCCGCCGCCTCGCGTCCAGCCGTCGCGGTAGGCGGTCATGCGGTCCCTGACCTGTTCGGGGGTGCGTTCGTCCGCGCCCTGGACGGCCGGGGTGGGCGGGAGATCGGCCGGTGGCGCCTCGCGCAGCTGCGGTACGAGGCTGGCCTGGCGCACACGGCGGGGCAGATCGCCGGAGTCGTCGACGGCGGCTTCCGAAGGGCCGGATTCGGCCGGGGCCGGTGCCGACGCCGACGCCTGCTGCGGGGGCTGAGTCTGAGGCTGAGCCGAGCGGCCGCGCTGGCGCAGGGTGGTGACCCCGGCGGGCGGCTGCTCGGGGAAGCTCGCCTCCGGGCCTTCCGGCTGTCCCGCAAGGGCGGGGATGCGCGGCGGGCGCGGCAGCGGCTGCGCCGGGGACGGTGCGGGGGCCATGGCGACGGGCTTCTGGTGCCGGGGGCGGGGGAAGGGCGTCTCCGGCCCGGTCTCGGCGCGCCCGCGCTCTGCGTGCGTACGGGGCGGCGCGTAGCCGTGCCCGGTGTCCGCACGGGAGCCCTCGGACGCCCGCGGGTCCGGTGCGCTCCTTCCGGGCGGAAGCGCGCTCTGCAGCACGTCGTTGGGGAGCAGGACGACCGCTGTCGTGCCGCCGTAGGGCGAGGTCCGCAGATGGACCTTGATCTCGTGCCGGGAGGAGAGCCGGCTGACCACGAAGAGGCCGAGCCTGTCGCTGTCGAACAGGTCGAGGGCCTCGGACTGCTTGATCCGGGTGTTGGCCTCGGCAAGGGTCTCCTTGCCCATGCCGAGCCCCCGGTCCTCGATCTCCAGGGCGTAGCCGTTGCCGACCGGTTCGCCGCTGATCCGCACCTTGGTGTGGGGCGGGGAGAACTGGGCGGCGTTCTCGATGAGTTCGGCCAGCAGGTGGGTCAGGTCGGCGACGGCGCCGCCGACGACGGCCGTCTCGGGGAGCTGCCGCATCTCCACGCGCGCGTAGTCCTCGATCTCGGAGACGGCGGCCCGTACGACGTTGGTGAGCGGGACCGGCATCCGCCAGGCACGGCCGGGGGCGGCGCCGGACAGGATGATCAGGCTCTCGGCGTGGCGGCGCATCCGGGTCGTGAGGTGGTCGAGCCTGAAGAGGTCGCCGAGTTCGTTCGGGTCGTCGGCCCGGCGCTCCATGCTGTCCAGCAGGTTGAGTTGGCGGTGGACCAGGACCTGGCTGCGGCGGGCGAGGTTGACGAACACGCCGGAGATGCCGCTGGCGAGTTCGGCGCGTTCCACGGCGGCGGAGAGCGCGGCCCGGTGGACGGTGGTGAGCGCCTCTCCGACCTGGCCGATCTCGTCCTGAGGAGCGGGTCCCGGCGGGGCCTCGGCCTGGACGTCGATCTCCTCGCCGGCCCGCAGCCGCGTCATCGCGGCGGGAAGTTTGCGGCGGGCGATCGCCAGAGCGGTGTTGCGCAGGCTGATCAGTTCGATGACCAGCGCGCGTCCGATGCGTACGGAGATGACGAGGGAGGCGGCGACGGCGGCGAGGCCGAGCAGCACCGCCGCGCCTCCGGCCGTCAGCACGCCTCCCGCGAACGGGTCGGCCCGGTCGGCCGCCGCGCGCCGGGCGTCCGTCTCGATGGTGCTGAGCCCACCGCGTACGACCGCCATGGCGTCGTCCCAGGTGGCGGCGGGCACGGCCTGGGCGGCCTTGCGGCCGGGAGCCGCGGCGCGTACCCGGTCCTCCGCGGCGGTGAGCTGCTGGTAGCCGCGCTGGGCGGCGAGGTTCTCCCAGGCGGCGCGCTCGGCTCCGCGCAGGTCGGCGGTGGCGGCCTCGGTGAGGGTACGGCGCGTCTCGACGGCCCCGGTGAACTGCCGGAGCCGCTCGGCACCGAACTCTCCGCCGAGGTGGGCCGAGGCGAGCAGGGCGTCCTCGCGGGCGAGCATCTCGCCGGCGCGGCCGAATTCCAGCAGCACGCGCGCGTCGGAGCCGATCTCCGCGTCCTGGATGCCGCTCAGTGCGCCGTCGACGGCGAAGGCGGCGGTGATCGCGGCCGTGTACTCCTTGTACACCTGGTCCCAGTCGGCGTTGCCCGCGGCCGCGGCGGTACGGAGTCGGGCGAGGCCCTCCGCCTTGGTGACGAACTGTCCGATCCGGTCGGCGACGTTGCGGGGCAGGTCCCCGGTGTCGCCGACGGTGTGCCCGCCGTCGAGGCGGAGCCGGGAGACGGCTGCGTCCGTGCGCCGCATCTGCTCCTTGAGTTCGGTGACGCGTCCGGCGCCGGGCACGGCGACCTGGCGTACGGCGGCACGGCGTTCGGCCTGCAGGGCGGTGACGGCGGCGGCGACGGGCTCGCGGATCTCCGCGTCGACCCGCTGGAGTTCGCGGAGTCGGGCGATGTCCTGGGCGGTGGTGACGGTGGCGAATCCCCACAGGGCCAGCAGCGACACGACGGGGACCATCAGCAGCGAGACGATCTTCGCCCGGACGGTCCTGGGGCGCAGCCCGCGGCGTCGGGGCGGGGCGGACGGCCGGACCGCCCGACCGCCCGGGTCGGCCTGTGCCTCCGGGGCACGCTCCGCGGGTTCGTCGGCGGGCGGCCCTGCGTGCGCGCGCCGTCCGCGCGCCGCCTGCGGCGCCGGTGTGTCGGCGTCCTTGGTCTTGCGGGGAGTTCGCATGGCCTCCTCGTTCCGGCTGCGTCTGTCCAGGTGCGGTGTGCGTCCCGCGCGGGCCGCGGTGCGGCGGTCGGCGAGGGGGCGGGCTCGGTACGGCCCATGTCGGGCCCGGCTTCACGGGGTACGGCTCAGGTCCCGCTCGAGCCCGGTCCAGGCATGACCCGGTCCGGCCCGGGTCGGCCCAGAGGTGGCCCAGCTGCGGCCTACGTGTGGCCCCGGCCGCCGTCCACGGGGCCCGCCGGGTAGGCGTAGGAGGCCGCTGCCCTCGCGGTGTCGGCGGTGGCCGGTTCAGGCCGGTAGCCGGGGGGTGCCACGTCGACCGCGCGCTCGTCGGGCTCGGTGAGGCGCTCGGCCGAGGCGTACGCCGCGCGTTCCCTCGCCGTCGGGGAGAGGGCGACGAAGGCGGAGGTGATGAAGAGATAGGAGCCGAGGCCCACGGCGAGGGGGAAGATGAACTGCATCGCCGTGGCCCCGGGCAGCGCCGCCGTAGAGGGAGCGACCTCGACGCGGACGGCGAACATGCCGGTGTAGTGCATGCTGCTGACGGCCGCTCCCATGACCAGCGAGGCGACCGCCACGGCGGCCGGGGCGTGGATGTTGAGCGCCGCCCACAGCGCCGCCGTCGCGGCGACGACCGCGATGACGACGGAGAGCGCGACGAGCATGGGGTCGTACGTCACCTGCCCGTGCAGCCGCAGGGCGGCCATCCCCATGTAGTGCATGCTCGCGACGCCGATGCCGGTCGTGAGACCGCCGATCAGGAGTGAGCGGACCCGGTCGCGGCCGTGGCCGACGGCGAAGACGCCGACTCCGACGACCGCCATGGCGATGAGAAGACTGAGAATGGTCAGCGGCACGTTGTAGCGGATGTCGGTCCCGGTCACGCCGAAGCCGAGCATCGCGACGAAGTGCATCGTCCAGATGCCGGTGCCGATGGCGGACGCGGCGGTGAGCAGCCAGTTGCGTCGCGATCGGCCGGTCGCGTCGAGCGCTCGTACGGTGCAGCGCAGCCCGAGGGCGGCGCCTATGCAGGCCATCGCGTACGACAGCACAGGTGTCAGCCAGCCGAAGGTGGCGTGGTCCAGGTGTCCCATGACCCAGGGACGCTAGTCCGGACAAGGGGGCGCATCGGGGGCGCATTTCGAAACCTGATGGAATATGACACAGAGATGTTCCAGAACGATCGTGCCGCGCTCGAACGTGCGCACAGGACGTTCACCCCTGAGGCTGAGGCATCATGCACGCATGAGCGACGACCCCACCCATGTCCAGGAGTTCTTCGGCCCCCGGGCCGCCGACTGGGACACCCGCTTCCCCGACGACGGCCCCGCCTACGCCGCGGCCGTCGCCGATCTCGCGCTGCGTCCCGGCGACGCCGTGCTCGACGCGGGGTGCGGCACGGGCCGCGCCCTGCCGGCGCTGCGTGCGGCCGTGGGCCCGACCGGCACCGTCATCGGCGCCGATCTCACCCCGGAGATGCTGGCTCAGGCGGTACGCGCCGGGCGCGACAAGTCCGCCGAACTGCTCCTCACGGACGTCGCCCGGCTGCCGCTGCGCGAGGGCGCGCTCGACGCGGTGTTCGGCGCCGGTCTCATCTCCCATCTGGCGGACCCCGCCGAGAACCTGCGCGAACTGGCCCGGGCGGTCCGCGCCGGGGGACAGCTCGCCCTCTTCCACCCCATCGGCCGCGCCGCCCTCGCCGCCCGCCACGGCCGGCAGATCACCGACGACGATCTGCGCGCCGAGCCCAACCTGCGCCCGCTTCTCTCCGGTTCCGGATGGCGGATGGTCCGTTACGTGGACGAGGACGACCGTTACCTGGTGCTCGCCGTTCGCGAATGAGCCACTTCGTCGTCATCACGGCCAACGCGCCCTTCTGTCACGCCACTTCCCTGTCTACGGTGGAAGTGCCGGGCAGCCGTGTCCGGGGAAGGCGGCAGGTCATGGCCCGAATGCGAGCACTGCTCAATGCCCTCCTGCCGACCGCGCGACGGGCGCCGGACGGCCCACCCGAGCCGCCCCGGGTGCGACGGCAGCACAACATCTTCGAGGCGGCGGCGACGTACGTGGCCGGCTGCGTGGAGGAGGATCAGGACCAGATCGAGGAGGCCGCCACCTGGGTCTCCCCCGAAGCCCTCTCCTTCGGCATCAACGAGCTCGCCTGCCGTGCCGTGATCGCACTCGCCCGTGAGCGCGGCGAGTCGCCGCAGACCGTGGCCCGCTCGCTCCTGGGACTGCCCGGGCTGCCGACGGCCTGAGCCTTACGGAATCGGCCGTGCCAGATTCCTCCCGGAGACTCTCGACGCGCGGGTTACCCACTGGTTAAGGTGCGCCGACGACCAGATGGGGAGGCTGACGTGGCTACCGCCGACGACGACGCGCTGTACGTGCTGACCGCGGTGCTGCTCACGCCCGCGCAGTTCCCGAGCGCCTTGGGCGACGACTATCCGGCGGCCTGCGCGGCGCTGGAGCTCGAGCCCTACGCCGAGGGGTACGGGCTCGTCCTCGGCCAGGACGGCGAGGGCGCCCGTTGGACCGTCGCCATCGACGACGTCTCGCTGGTCGCGGTGGCCATCGCCTCCTGGGACTGCGGGATGGAGTACGACCTCTCCCCCGACGAGCGCTCGGTCGTGGCCGCGCTCCCGGGCTGGCCGCTCGCCGTGGCGACGGCTTCCCCGGACCTCCCGGCCCCGCACGACCCGGAGCCGGAGGAGGGCGACCGCACGCCACTGACTCCGCCGGACGACGACACCTGGGGACCGGCCCAGCGCAGGCTCGGCGCCGACGAGGTGGCGCTGCAGTGGGCATCCTGGCGGGCGCAGATGGACGACGCGGAGGGAGCCGAGGACACCGGGACCGACACGGTGGACCCGGCCGCCGGCAACCGATCCGTACCGGACGAGTCGCGGACCGGGGCCGACGCCGGGACGGGTGGCACGCCGGACAGCCCGGGCACCGGCGACGGCGGCGACGCTTCCAGCGATCCGTACGACGGCGTCCGTCGCGCCCTCTCCGAGCTGCGTGGCTATCTGGAGGACGCACCCCCGGTGGGACGGGTGCGGTCGAGCTTCGCCGCTGGCGGGGCGCGCATGCTGCGCGCGGACGGTCCCGGCTGGTCGCTCGTCGCGCGGACCGACGACATGGCCTTCGTCCTCCTGGACGACGAGCCCCGTGAGGTTCTCCCGGTGGCGCGCGGCCCGAAGCTGCCGGACCTCCTGGAGGCCCTGGACGCGATGGCGGTGCGCCCCTCCTGAGGCCGGGGCCTGCCCCCGCGGCCCCACATGGGCCGACGGCCCGAGGTGTGGGCCGGGACCATGGCCGCACGGGAGGGCGCGCCGCACGATGTGGCGGCACACCCCGTTCCCGTCGTCCCACCGGAGGCCGTCCATGCGCCTGAACCGAGGCGTCCCGTTGCTCGTCGCGCTCCTGACCGGGCTGACCGTCGTCGGTCCCGCCGGGCCCGCCGGCGCCCGGTCGGGCCCGCCGTCCATGTGCGCGGGGCAGTACCGGATCCATGTTCCCGGCGCCGAGCACCAGGAGACGGCCTGCCTCGGGGATCTGACGACGGCAGGTCTGGCCGGCACCCCGTACACCGACATGGCCGACCAGGCCGGCCTCTCCGCGAAGGGCACCAGGAACCCCTCCGGCGTCCCCGGGATCCAGATCGACGGCTACTTCCCCGACGATTCGCGGCTCAACGCGACCCACGGGTGGGGCCACGACTCCCAGTTCGTGATCAGGCTCCCCGAGAACTGGAACGGCGGCCTGGTCGTCACCGGCGCGCCCGGCACCAGGCGCCAGTACTCCACCGACACGCTCATCTCCGACCAGGTGCTGGCCCAGGGCTTCGCCTACGCCGCCACCGACAAGGGCAACACCGGGCCGGACTTCTTCACCGACGGTCGCCGGCCCGGCGACGCGGTCGCCGAGTGGAACCGCCGGGTGACCGAGCTGACGAAGGCGGCGAAGAAGGCCGTACGGCAGCGCTACGGCCGGGCGCCCTAGCGCACGTACATGACGGGCATCTCCAACGCCGGCTATCTGACCCGCTGGCAGCTGGAGAACCGTCCGGAGCTGTACGACGGCGGGGTGGACTGGGAGGGCGTGCTCTGGACGACCCGCGGGCCGAACCTGCTGACGAGCCTCCCGGTCACCGTCGCCCGCTCCCTCGGCCAGGCCTCTGACGAGGACCTGATCGACGCCGGCTTCGCGCCGGGTTCGCGTTTCCTGTGGCCGTACCACGAGAAGGCGTACTGGGGGCTGACACAGAAGATCTTCCGGGCCGAGTTCGATCCGTCGTACGACCCCGAGTGCCCGGGCTCCACGGCCGGTTCGACGATCGAGCAGATCCTCGCCCCCTGCGCCTCGGACGCCTCGTACGACTACACCACCCGCCCCGCGTCCGTACGCCGGGCCGTCGCCGAGGTCGCGCTCACCGGACGTATCGGAAAGCCTTTGATCACCCTCCACGGCGATCTGGACACGCTTCTCCCCATCGCGACCGACTCCGACGTGTACGCGCGGATGATCGACGACCGAGGGCGGGGCGGGTTGCACCGGTACTACACGGTCGAGGACGGCACTCACACCGACGGGCTCTCCGACACGTATCCGGACCGGCTGCGTCCGATCCTGCCCTGCTACCGCTCGGCTTTCGCGGCGCTCACGGAGTGGGTGGAGGAGGGCACGGCTCCGCCCGCGGACCGTACGATCGCACGGCCGGCAGGCGGTGATGTGGTCAACTCCTGTGCGCTGGAGACTCCGTAGGACTGACGGTCACGAGGCCGGAGGCTCGAGGGGCCCCGGCTCAGACCATCTCCAGGGAGCGGTGCGGCTCGGCCGGCAGCTCGATCCGGATCGGGTCGCCGGGCCGCACCTCGCCGCCGGTCAGCACGATGCTCATGATCCCGGCCTTGCGGACGATCTGCCCGCTCTCGTCCCGGCCGAGGACCTGCTTCAGCAGCCCGTGCCGGTAGGTGTCGATCTGGGCGCAGGGGTTGCGCAGGCCCGTCACCTCGACGACGGCCTCGGCACCGAGGTGCAGCCGGGTGCCGGTCGGAAGACCGAGGAGGTCGATGCCCCGGGTGGTGACGTTCTCGCCGAGCGCCCCCGGGGTGACCTCGAAGCCGGCCCCGGCGACCTCGTCGAAGAGCTCGGCGTGGATGAGGTGCACCTGCCGCAGGTTCGGCACGGTCGGGTCCTTGGCCACGCGGGAACGGTGCTTGACCGTGACGCCGGAGTGGACGTCGCCCTCCACGCCCAGACCGGCGAGCAGCGTGATGCTGTCCCTGTTCGGCTTGGTGAACGAGTAGACGCCGTTGCTGCTGACTGTCGTGACGGTGGCATTGCTCATGCGATGGAGCTCCCCTTCTCCGTTCCGATGATCACGTGCGGGTGATCGCCACCGAGCGTACGTCAGGCGTTCTCCGGGTCAGCAGTTCTCCGCCCGGTCCGCGCAGGTCACCCCGGTCCGGGCAGGTCAACGGTTGCCCGCGCAGGTCACCCCGGTCCGGGCAGGTCGCATCGGTCCGCGCAGGTCAGCCGTGGTCCGCGGAGGTCAGCGGTTCAGCTCCTTGCGGGAGATCCTGCGCAGTCGGCGCCGCTGGCTCGGGTCGAGGGCCAGGTAGGCGACGGCCGGTACGCCGAGTATCACCAGCAGGGACATCCAGAATCCGATGAGAGGGATCAGGAGCAACCCGACGGCCACTCCCCCGATCACGATCTTCGTCCGTGTCGACATGTCCGACGCCTCCTTGTCACGCTGCCGAGCGCAGCGGCTCCCCGACCTCGTGCAGATGTCCGAGCGCCTGTCGGTAGGACTCGACGAAACCGGTCTCTGTGTAGGAGATACCCACCGTACGGCAGTGCGCACGCACGGCGGGCTGCGCGAGTCGAAGATGCGGCCTCGGCATGTTCGGGAAGAGGTGGTGCTCGATCTGGTAGTTCAGTCCGCCGAGGAACCAGTCGGTGAGGATCCCGCCCCGGATGTTGCGCGAGGTGAGCACCTGCCGGCGCAGATGGCCCCAGCTGTCGCCGTCCGGATGGGCGTCGGGCATCTCCATGCCCTTGTGGTTGGGGGCGAAGGCCATGCCCAGGTGCAGTCCGAGGAGCATCTGGTGGATCAGGGCGAAGACGAGGGCCTGACCGAGGGTGAGGGTGGTCAGCAGCAGGGTGGCGTAGCCGGCGACGTGGGCGAGGAGCAGGGCGCCTTCGACGAGCCGCTCGCGCCGGGTCTTGTACGGACCGTCCTTGGAGAACAGCGCCTGGAATCCGTACACCTTGAGCGCGATGCCCTCGAGCGTGGTCAGCGGGAAGAAGAGCCATGCCTGATGGCGGGTGAGCCAGCCCCGGAAGCCGGCGCGCCCGGTGGTCTGGTGCTGGGCGAAGACGAGGATGTCGGCAGCGACGTCCGGATCCTTGTCGAGGTGGTTGGGGTTGGCGTGGTGGCGGTTGTGCTTGTCGTTCCACCACTCCTGGCTCATGCCGAGCAGGAGGTTGGCGTGGACGAGCTGGATGATCCGGTTGTGGCGCCGGTCCCCGGAGATCTGGGAGTGCCCGGCGTCGTGTCCGACGAAGGCGACCCGGGCGGAGAGCAGGGCGAGCGGGACGGCGAGCAGCAGGGCCCACCAGGACGGCCCGAGCAGGACCAGACCCGTGACGACGGCGGCGAGGCCTAGGAAGTTGACGGCGATCCCACGGGCGTACCAGCCAGCCCTGCGCTCCAGCAGCCCTTGCTCCTTCACGATGCGCAGCAAGGGTGTGAACTCGCTCCCGCCGCCCCTTCTGGTGGCGCTGCTCTCGTCGGGCGCCGGAAGGCTCCGGTCGGGCGCCGTGAGCGTTGCGGTGGCCTGGGGCATGGCGGTCTCCGGTGTCCGTGGGCGGGGCCCGGGCGCGGGTCGCCCGGACTCCCTCGAACGTACGGATCGGTGATCGTCCGGAGCCATGGCGTCACCCCCCGGGATTCCAGGGGGCTTGCCCGGGGGTGGGGGTGGGGCTGGCTCCACCCCGGGCCGTTCGGAGACTCCGATCGTTCGGCTGGAACGTGAGCCAGGTCACGTCGATCGCGTTCACGGGAGGGCGGTCGGTTCAGGTACTCTCGGCCGCTCGGCCCAGTAGTCAAATTTGAGGAATGCGTTGCCGTCGTCCCAGAGACTCGATGAACTCGCCCGCTGCTCCGCCGTCTTCCTGCCCTCCGATCCGCCGCGCGCCGGCCGGATCGCCTTCTGGTCCCCGGACGGGTCCCTGCCCACCGGTCGTCTGCCCACCGACCGCCTGTCGGCGGCGGCCGACGAGCTGACCCCGGTGACGGACGAGCTGACCGTGGTGAGCGCGGCGGCCGACGACGTCCGCCCGCACACCGTTCCCGCGCTCCTGCTCCCGGTACGGGACGCCCTGCCGGTCCTCACCCGCGCCCGCTTCTCCGACGCGTCCTCGCCCGCCGCCGCCTTCTGGGGTGCCGCTGCTCTCTTCGCACTGCACCTCGGGGCCAAGGGCCTGTTCCTTCCCGGTCTCACGGCCACCGACCGGGACGCCTGGCGGGCCGGGCCGCTGGGCCCCGAGGAACTGGCCGAGCTGCGGGCGCTCGCCGCCTCGATGCCGCCCACCGCCCATGCCGTACCGCTGTCCGGGGCCGGTCCGCTGCTGCTTCCCGAACCCGAGAGGCTGCTGCGCTCCTTCGTGGACGCGGTCGCCGACACGCTGCCACGCTCCCCGGCCGCGCCGCTCGCCGCCGGCGGGCCCGCGTTCGCGGCCGAAGAGCCGCAGGAGCTGCCCGCGCAACGCGCGTGGGCGGCGGACGTGGCGGCCGGTCACGACGCAGGCGTACGCCTCTCCCTGCGCCTCGAACTGCCCGGTCTCGGCGAGCAGGAGGCTCCGGCCTTCCGGGCCGTGCTGCAGATGCACAGCGTCGCCGACCCGACTCTCGTCGCGGACGCGGCGGACGTCTGGGCCGGATCGGGCACGGCCGGCGGGATGTTCGAGCCTCGGGCCCGGATGGACGCCCTTCTCGCGCTGCGCCGCGCCGCCCGCGCCTGGACGCCGCTGGCCCCGCTGCTCTCGGCCGCGGTCCCGGACACCGTGGAGCTGGCGGACGACGAGGTCACCGACCTGCTCGGCCCGGCGGCACGGGCTCTCGCCGCGACGGGCGTCCAGATCCACTGGCCGCGCGACCTGGCCCACCGGCTCACGGTCCGCGCGGTGATCGGTCCGCCGGACGGCGATTCCGACGCGACGGACGCGCCGCACGCCACGAAGAGCACCGAAGCCGAGCATGCCCCCGCCGACGGTCCCGCCGACCACCGCTCCTCCGCGCTCCCCTCCTTCCTGTCCGCCGACGCGCTCCTCGCCTTCAACTGGCGCTTCGCGATCGGCGACCAGCAGCTCACCCGTGCCGAACTGGACCAGCTCGCCGAGGCCGGTCGCCCGGTGGTCCGGCTGCGGGACCAGTGGGTGCTGGTCGACCCGGCGGAGGTGCGCCGCGCACGCGCCTCGCACGACCGCAAGATCACTCCCGTGGACGCACTCGGCGCCGTCCTCACCGGAACGACGGAGGCCGACGGCCTACGGGTCGAGGTGCACGCGACCGGCTGGCTGGAGCAGCTGCGCGCCCGCCTCGCCGACCCCGAGGGCGGGCCGCAGGAGGTCGCCCAGCCCGCCGCACTCGCCGCGACGCTCCGCGACTACCAGCTGCGCGGCCTCAACTGGCTGCACCGGATGACCTCCCTCGGCCTCGGCGGCTGCCTCGCCGACGACATGGGCCTGGGCAAGACGATCACGCTGATCGCGCTCCATCTGCACCGGCAGAGCGAGCCCGCCGCAGCGGGTCCCACCCTCGTCGTCTGTCCGACCTCGCTGATGGGCAACTGGCAGCGGGAGATCGAGAAGTTCGCGCCCGGCACGCCCGTGCGCCGCTTCCACGGTCCGGCCCGGAGTCTGGAGGGCCTGGCCGACGGCGAGTTCGTCCTCACCACGTACGGCACCATGCGGCTGGACACCGAGCCACTGGCCGGACGGCCGTGGGGCATGGTCGTCGCGGACGAGGCCCAGCACGTCAAGAACCCGTACTCGGCCACCGCCAAGCAGCTGCGCACCATCGGAGCGAAGGCCCGCGTCGCGTTGTCCGGCACTCCTGTCGAGAACAACCTCTCCGAGCTGTGGGCGATCCTCGACTGGACGACACCCGGCCTCCTCGGTCGGCTCGGCACCTTCCGCTCCCGCTACGCCTCGGCCGTCGAAGGCGGTGAGGACCCGGCCGCCGCCGAGCGGCTCGCCGCGCTGGTCCGCCCCTTCCTGCTGCGCCGCCGGAAGTCGGACCCCGGCATCGCGCCCGAACTGCCGCCGAAGACCGAGACCGACCGGGCGGTCTCCCTGACGAAGGAACAGGCGGGGCTCTACGAAGCGGTGGTGCGGGAGACGCTCGCGGCCATCGCCGAAGCCGACGGCATGGAGCGGCGCGGGCTGGTGGTGAAGCTGCTGACCGGGCTCAAGCAGATCTGCAACCATCCCGCGCAGTATCTGAAGGAGGAACGGCCGCGCATCGACGGCCGTTCGGGAAAGCTGGAGCTCCTCGACGAGCTGCTCGACACGATCCTCGCCGAGGACGCGAGCGTCCTGGTCTTCACCCAGTACGTACAGATGGCGCGGCTGCTCGAACAGCATCTGGCGGCGCGGGGCGTACGGACGCAGTTCCTGCACGGCGGCACTCCCGTCGCCGAGCGCGAGGCGATGGTCGCGCGCTTCCAGGACGGCGAGGTCCCCGTCTTCCTGCTGTCGTTGAAGGCGGCGGGCACGGGACTCAACCTGACCCGGGCCGGGCATGTCGTGCACTTCGACCGCTGGTGGAATCCGGCCGTGGAGGCGCAGGCCACCGACCGTGCGTACCGCATCGGGCAGACCCAGCCGGTGCAGGTCCACCGGCTGATCGCCGAGGGCACGATCGAGGACCGGATCGCGGACATGCTGCTGCGCAAGCGGGTGCTGGCCGACTCGGTGCTCGGCGCGGGCGAGGCGGCGCTGACCGAACTGACCGATGCCGAGCTGGCTGATCTGGTCCAGCTGCGAGGGGACGGACGATGAGCGGGTACGCACACGACGACGAGCGGACGTTCGCGGCACTGCCGCCGGCCCGCGGTTCCGGTTTCGCCCGCACGTGGTGGGGCCGGGCCTGGCTCAAGGCGCTCGAGGACACGGCGCTCGACGGCCGGCAGCTGAAGAAGGGGCGCAAGCACGCCCGTGAGGGCGCGGTGGGCGCGGTCGCGGTGCGGCCGGGACGGATCACGGCGGTCGTACGGGACGACGACGGCTCCTCGTACCGCAGCGATGTCCTGCTGCAGGAGCTGTCGGCGGACGAGTGGGACCGGCTGCTCGACCTCGCGGTGGAGAGCGCGGGGCACATCGCGGCTCTGCTCGACCACGAGATGCCGCCGCATCTGGTGGAGGACGCTGCGGCGGCCGGGCTCGAACTGCTGCCGGGCATCGGCGATCTGGACCCGCAGTGCGGCTGTGAGGCGTGGGACCACTGCCCGCACACGGCGGCCCTCTGCTACCAGATGGCGCGGCTGCTCGACGAGGACCCGTTCGTGCTGCTGCTGATGCGGGGGCGCGGTGAGCGGGCGCTCCTGGACGAACTGCAGGAGCGCAGCGCGGCGCGGGCGGCTCCGGCCGCCGGCGACTCCGCCGAGGAGGAGGTGGAGGCCGGAGGCGTCCCGGCCGCGGAGGCGTTCGCCGCGCGGGACATCCTGCCGCCGCTGCCGGCCCCGCCGACGCTGCTGTCGGCGCCGGGCGTGCCGCCGTCCCTGGACACGGAGACGGACCCGGCGCCCGGTGTCGACCCGTCGGCGCTGGAGTTCCTGGCGGCGGACGCGGCCGGGCGCGCGCATCGGCTGCTTGCCGATGCGCTCGCCCCGGGTCATGAACGGACCGCGATGGAACCCTCCCTGACGGTCGGGCAGGACGCGGTACGGCTGGCGGCCGCCGGGTCCGTCCCTTCGGGGATCGCGGCGCGGCTCGCGACCGGGTCAGGGCGACGGCGGGCGGAGCTGGACCTGGCCACGCGCGCGTGGCGGTACGGGGGCGCGGCCGCCCTGTCCGTACTGGAGGAGGAGTGGACGCCGGACGCCGAGGCGCTGGCACGGGCGAGGACGCTGCTCGCGGAGGCCTGGGAGGACGCCGACCGGCCGGTGTTGAGGCCGGCGGGGGCGGCGCGCTGGACGGTGGTCGGTGCCGAGGCGCAGCTGCGGCTCGGCGAGGACGGACGCTGGTGGCCCTACCGCAAGGAGCGTGGCCACTGGGTCCCGGCCGGTCCCGCGGACCCGGACCCGGCCGCCGCGCTCGCGGCTGCGGCGGCGGGAGAGGACTGAGGCGTCACCGTCACCATCACTGTCACTGTCACTGAAGTGGCGCGGTGAGCTTGCGAGCCGTGCCGCCCGTGGCGGAGTTCGGGGTGTGGGCGGCGAGGCTGCAGGCCACCGCGTCGGAGCCGAGGAGGTAGCTGCTGCGGTACGGGTACTGGACGAAGGTGATCCAGCGTGTGCCGTACGGCTGCTCCGCGGCCTCGCGGCGCAACGGCTCTCGGCAGAGAGCCGCTGCACTGTCGCGTATGTCCCGGTCGGCGGCGTGGTCACCGGACAGCCTCAGCTTGGCGACGAGTTGGGCGTCGTGCGGCTGCTCGCAGCCTCGCCGCACGACGGTGCCCGGCGCCTCGCGGTCGATGTCGAAGCACTCCCCCGGCGCGAGCTGCTCGTACGCAACGGGCGAGCTCGCGCCGGACGGGCCGGCGCTCGGCGAGCGTGGGGCGGACGGGCGTGCGGCGGACGAGCTGGGGCGGCGCGAGGGCCTGCGCGTAGTTGCCCCGCCCTGGGGTGCGAGCTCACGACTTGCGGCCTGCGCCGTCGCGGACCCCAGATCCCCCCGGTCCTCCGGGCCCGCCGAGAACCGGCCCGCGCCCCCGCCGTGACAGCTCACGGCCACGAGAGCCGCCACCAGGAGCAGGACGGGCACAAGGAGGTGCCGTAGCGGCGGCAGCAGGTCGACGGAGAGCCGGGACATGGTGACCAGGTTCACTCACGAACCGTCAGCTTCCTTTGCCTGAAGGCAAGTTGCAGCACACCGCGTACAGAACGGTGACAAAGTCAGTTCACCCAGGGGTCGCGCGACACCCCACCCTCGTGCTAGAGGCCGAGCTGGCGCTCCGCCCCTTCGACGGTCTGCGCGAGGAGCACGGCGATGGTCATCGGGCCCACGCCACCGGGTACGGGCGTGATGAGCGAGGCTCGCTCGGCGGCGGTCTCGAAGTCGACGTCGCCGATGTTGCCGGGGTTGTAGCCCGCGTCGATCACGACCGCGCCGGGCTTGATGTCCTCACCCTTGATGAAGCGGGGCTTGCCCACGGCGGCCACGAGGATGTCGGCCTCGCGGACGATCGAGGAGAGCTCGGTGGTGCGCGAGTGGCAGTACGTGACGGTGGCATCGCGGCCGAGCAGCAGCAGACCGGCCGGCTTGCCGAGAATCGCGGAGCGGCCGACGACGACGGCCCGCTTGCCGCTCAGCTCGACGTCGTACGCGTCCAGCAGGCGCATGATGCCGCCGGGCGTGCAGGAGACGAAGCCCGGGAGGCCGAAGCCCATCGCGGCGAAGGAGGCCATGGTGACACCGTCGACGTCCTTCTCCGGCGCGATCGCCTCGAAGGCGGCGCGCTCGTCGATGTGCGGTCCGACCGGGTGCTGAAGCAGGATGCCGTGGACCTCGGGGTCGTCGGAGAGCGCGGTGATCGCGGCCACGAGTTCCTCGGTCGTCGTCGAGGCGGGCAGCTCCACGTGCTTGGAGCGGATTCCGGCCTTCGCGCACCGGTTCTGCTTCATCTTCACGTACGTGACGGAGGCGGGGTCCTCGCCCACGAGCACCGTGGCGAGACAGGGCGTGACGCCGGTGCGGCGGGTGATCTCGGCGGCGCGCGCGGCGGTCTCCTCGACCGTGCGGCGAGCGAGCGCGGTGCCGTCCATGAGGGAAGCGGTGCTGGTGGACATGGGCCACTCCTGGGCGTCGTCGATGACAGGTGATCGCCCAGGCGCACGGCAGCGACGGATCCGCGCGGGTGCGTGGAGTCCGCGGGGCCGCTCCCCGGTGGTGATCCACCTCAAGCGCCAGTCACGGCCCGAGCCCCACTCTACGTGAGGGCCTGGTGGCGATGTCAGGACAGGGGGCGTATGCCGCGGTGTCCGGACGCTTGTGGGCGGCTCCCGCGCGCACGACGATGGCCACGAAGGGAACGGTGGACCTCGACGTGGAGGCCGAGTTGAGCGATGCGTGGGTGGCGTCCGAGCCGGACGCCGGAGCGCTGAAGCGGGCGCACGAGGCGTTCACCAGCGGCGGCCGGGTGCAGCTCCCTCCGGTACGGCCGCTGGTCGCCGACTCCTGGCGGCGCTCGGCGCGGGCCAGAGTGAGCCCGGACGGCGCGGCCTGTGTGGAGCTGGCCGACGAGGAGCTCGCCGGGCATCGGGAGGAGCATCCGCTGTCCGCCGCGATGCCGGTGATCCGCGAGCTGATGGGCGCGTACGCGACGGACGGGGAGCATCTGCTCGCGGTCTGCGACGCATCAGGCCGGATGCTGTGGGTGGAGGGTCATCCCGGGACGCTGCGCCGGGCCTGCGCGATGAACTTCGTCGCCGGGGCGCGCTGGTCGGAGTCGGTGGCGGGGACGAACGCGCCGGGGACCGCGATCGCCGTGGACCGGCCGGTGCAGGTCTTCAGCGCCGAGCACTTCCGTCGGCCGGTGCAGGCGTGGACGTGCGCCGCCGCTCCCGTACACGATCCGCGGACCGGACGGCTGCTCGGCGCGGTCGACATCACGGGCGGGGACCGGCTCGCCCATCCGCACAGTCTGGCGTTCGTACAGGCGGTGGCGCGGGCAGCCGAGTCCCAGCTGGCCCTGCTCGCTCCCGCGTCGGACGCGGACCGGGTGCGGCTGACCGCGCTGGGCCGGGACGAGGCGCTGCTGAGCGTCGGCGGCCGCCGGCTGCGGCTGAGCCGGCGGCACAGCGAGATCCTGGTCGTCCTCGCGTATCGCCCCGACGGGGTGAACGGCGACGAACTCCTGACGCTCCTGTACGAAGACGAGTCGGTCACCCCGGTCACGCTGCGGGCGGAACTGTCCCGGCTGCGGGGGCTGCTCGGCGGGGAGCTGTTGCGCTCCCGCCCGTACCGGCTCGACGCGGTGGTGGACGCGGACTTCGGCACCGTGGACCGGCGGCTCGGTTCGGGCGCGGTGTCGGCGGCGCTCGGCGAGTACGCGGGTCCGCTGCTGCCCGGTTCCCGCGCACCGGGGGTCGTACGGCTGCGCGAGCGGCTCGCGGACCGGCTGCGGGCGGCGCTCGTGGACCGCGGCGATCCGGGGCTGCTCGCGGACTGGACGTACAGCGCGTGGGGCGAGGACGACGTGGAGATGTGGCGGGCGCTGTCGGAGGTCGTACCGAGCTCCGGACTGGCGCCTGTGCTGGCCCGGCTGCGGGCGCTGGACGCGGAACTGTCGGCAGGCGCAACGGTGTTGCAACGTCGGACGGCGCACTCTCGGCGGTGAGCGCCGGTCAGGGACGGCCGGCGCGGTCCGAGGGAGGCCATGTCCATGACCCGTTACGCCGCACCCGGTACCGAGGGCGCGATCATGTCGTACCAGGCCCGCTACGACCACTGGATCGGCGGTGAGTACGTCGCCCCCGCCCGCGGGCAGTACTTCGAGAACCCGAGCCCGGTCGACGGCCGTTCCTTCACCGAGGTCGCCCGCGGCACGGCCGAGGACGTGGAGCGTGCTCTGGACGCGGCGCACGCGGCGGCCCCGGCATGGGGACGTACGGCCGCGTCCGAGCGGTCGAACATCCTCCTCCGGATCGCCGACCGGATGGAGGCGCACCTGGAGGAACTGGCGGTCGCGGAGAGCTGGGAGAACGGCAAGCCGGTCCGCGAGACCCTGGCCGCCGACATCCCGCTCGCGATCGACCACTTCCGCTACTTCGCGGGGGCGCTGCGCGGCCAGGAGGGCGCGCTGAGCGAGATCGACGACGACACCATCGCGTACCACTTCCACGAGCCGCTGGGCGTGGTCGCGCAGATCATCCCGTGGAACTTCCCGATCCTGATGGCGGTCTGGAAGCTGGCGCCGGCGCTCGCGGCGGGCAACGCGGTGGTCCTCAAGCCTGCCGAGCAGACCCCGGCGTCGGTGCACTTCTGGATGAGCCTGATCGCCGACCTGCTCCCGCCGGGTGTGGTGAACATCGTCAACGGCTTCGGCGCGGAGGCGGGCAAGCCGCTCGCGTCCTCGCCGCGTGTCGCGAAGATCGCCTTCACGGGCGAGACGACGACGGGGCGGCTGATCATGCAGTACGCCTCCGAGAACATCAAGCCGGTCACGCTGGAGCTGGGTGGCAAGTCGCCGAACATCTTCTTCGACGACGTGTGGGCGGCGGACGACGACTTCCGCGACAAGGCGCTCGAGGGCTTCACGATGTTCGCCCTGAACCAGGGCGAGGTCTGCACGTGCCCGTCAAGGGCCTTGATCCAACGGGGCCACTACAGCGAGTTCCTGGATGCGGCGATCGCCCGCACGGAGAAGATCCTGCCGGGCCACCCGCTGGACACGGACACGATGATCGGCGCCCAGGCATCCAACGACCAGCTCCAGAAGATCCTCTCGTATCTGGACATCGGCCAGCAGGAGGGCGCGAAGATCCTGACGGGTGGCCGGCGCATCGAGTACGACGGTGAGTTGGCGGGCGGGTACTACGTCCAGCCGACGATCTTCGAGGGCGACAACCGTATGCGGATCTTCCAGGAGGAGATCTTCGGCCCGGTCGTCGCGGTCACCTCCTTCACCGACTTCGACGACGCGATCCGCACGGCGAACGACTCCCTCTACGGCCTGGGCGCCGGCGTCTGGACCCGCGACGGCAACACGGCCTACCGCGCGGGCCGCGCGATCCAGGCGGGCCGCGTCTGGACGAACTGCTACCACGCGTACCCGGCCCACGCGGCGTTCGGCGGCTACAAGCAGTCGGGCATCGGCCGAGAGACCCACAAGATGATGCTGGACCACTACCAGCAGACGAAGAACCTGCTGGTGTCGTACTCGCCGAGGAAGCTCGGCTTCTTCTAGAGGCACAAAAGAGGCGCCTGACCTGGGCTTTCGCCCGTCAGGCGCCTCTCGCTCGCCCCGCATGGAGAGGGGTCGCGTTTACCCCAAAACTCCCAGTTCATCACACTGGTATCCCGCTCCTGACGAGCTCACGCCGACACCGTAGGACGGCTCGGCCCGGGGCGCCGCCTCGTGCTCCTGCCCGGCGCCAACACGGTCGACGCGCTCGTCGTCCACCTGGCCGCGCTCTCGGTGGGGCACCCGGTCCTGCTGGTGCCTGGAGAGCTTGGCGGGCGGCGACATCCCAGCCCGGGCGGATGGCTCGGACGTATGAAGCGGAGTGCCTCCGCCTTCGGCGAGCGTCGAGCGCGGCTCCGGGACCAGCGGGAAGCCGAGGACGACGGAGCCTGGGACGACTCGCTTCCTCCGGAGCTGCGACGCGGTGATGCGCCGAGACCGCGGAGCCCCGCGACCTCGGTTCCCTGGGCCGTACGGGTGGCAGCGGAAGCCGGTTGGCGGTTCCTGGTGCTCGCGGCCACCCTCTGGGTGCTGATGCGGGTCATCGGAGCGGTACGGCTGGTCGTGCTCGCCTTCGTGGTCGCCCTTCTGGTCACCGCGCTGCTCCAGCCGACGGTCGCCCGGCTGCACCGACACGGACTCTCCCGTGGTGCGGCGACAGCATTGACGGCGACCTGCGGATTCGTGCTG